>CASBRC010000339.1 GCA_949128015.1 Synechococcales cyanobacterium PMM_0003 | reverse complement strand
TTTGACAAAATATTGCTGCAAGATCAAAGTTGCATTCTTGCCCCATTATCGGTAGCATAGGGCATAATAAAAAATGTAATAAAACGCAACATTAAAATATATTCTTCTAATATATTTGAGTTCTGCAACTAACTAGTAAGCCCAAAATGCATACTAAATTTAAAGATAAGAAATTGAGTGAGGAGTGACACAATGCAGCAGCAGGGCAAAGCCCTAACTGTTCCAATCGGTCTGATGGGCGCAGCACAGGGATTTAATCCGACGATACTACTGCTACTAGGTTCCATTGTTTTAGCAACTGCATCGACAACAGGATATTGGATATGGGGCTGGTCACACTGGCTCGTTTTTATTTGCAATTTTTCGGCGCTTTATGTACTGGGTACAGTAATTCATGATGCTTGTCACAATGTTGCTCATCCCAATCGCATCGTTAACGCGGCGATTGGGCATATTGCTGCCATATTACAAGGATTTGTTTTCCCCGTATTTACTCGCGTTCACATGCAGCATCATGCACATGTGAATGATGAAGAAGATGATCCCGATCACTATGTTTCTACGGGTGGTCCATTGTGGTTGATTGCTGCTCGCTTTTTCTATCATGAAATTTTCTTTTTCAAGCGTCGTCTTTGGCGCAATTATGAGCTTCTAGAATGGGCTATTAGTCGATTAATTGTGGTAGCGACACTTTTTGTTGGATACCACTATGGTTTTCTCGGTTACATGATGAATTTTTGGTTTGTGCCAGCAGCAGTCATGGGGCTTTTATTGGGTTTATTTTTTGACTATTTGCCTCACCGCCCTTTTGTTGAGCGATCGCGTTGGAAAAATGCCAGAGTTTATCCAGGTAGATTTTTAAATATTTTGCTGTTGGGTCAGAATTATCACTTGATTCATCATCTATGGCCGAATGTACCTTGGTACTATTACGAGAAAGCCTATTATCAAATGAAGCCTTTGCTTGATGCTAATGGCTCTCCGCAAACCTTAGGAATTTTTAAAATGCCTGATTTAGCTGGCTTTTTATACGATGTATTCTTGGGTATTCGTTTTCACGGTCATAAACAAAAATAAAATCGCAAATAAAAAAGGGACGCAAAGCGTCCCTTTTTTGTTTGGTTACACTGTCTCCAAGGAATGATCTAACTGCATTCTGGTTTCCATTTGACGGATAAAGTAACCTGTCATCATTGCCGAGCCGATTAATCCTGCTAAGTTTTCGCGATCAGTCGTGATGCTAACGTTAAAGTGTTGGGGTGGTAATATGCCCAGCAGGTTCTGAATATTTTGGTTGATTATCTGCTGTGCTTCAGGAGTGACCGACTGAGCTACTGTCGCTAAGGTCTCAGGTGATTGGTTTTTGAGATAGTCAAGTAACAGGTTGTTGGTGGAGTTGAGTTCGCCAAGGTTAAACATAAAAGATACCTAACATTTTGCAATGCGCTAAAAACATCTAGATATATTCTTACTGATGCGATCGCAAAGTTTTGAGTAGGAAAACCGTATTTTAACCGAATAGAAAAATCTAAAAGCCTTGTATAGCAAGGCTTTTAGATTTAAAAATCGTCGTCATAACTACCGCTACTACCACTAGCTGCTGCTTCATTGTCCTTTCGCGAGCCGAGTAAATCTAGCCGATCAACTCGAATTACGGGTTTTTGGCGCTCGTCTCCTGTCGTGCGATCATTCCAGCGATCAAATTTGAGCGATCCTGAGATTCCAATTAAGCTTCCCTTTCTGACAAAGTTTTTGGCGACTTCAGCAGTTTTGTCCCAAATTTCTAGGTCAAACCAATCAGGTGGATCATCGCGATTACTGGTGTTTCGATTAACTGCGATCGTAAAGTTACAGACTACTTTGCCAGACTCAAAATATTTAACTTCAGGATCGCGCCCTGCACGTCCAACAAGGTGAACTTTGTTTAAGGTCATAGGACTATCAAAAAAGGTTTAGATATCTGCATTTTATACGTTTTTATAGCACTTTTCAGAAAAAATCAAAACCCAAAAAAGCTGTGGCGCACGCTGCGCGTGCGCCACAGCTTTTTTGGGTTTTACCTAATTGCTTCAATTCTTGCAGATAGTCCTTGTTGAGCTAGGCGAGACACTTGTGCTTCAGCAATGCGGCGATCGCTATAGGCTCCAATCTGCACCACTAAATAACCATTTAGGCGAGACGCAAAGGAATTTGGCACAATCTGACGTACCTGAGCAACGGCATTAGTTGAAGAAACTGGCACAACTACCCGATAACGAGGCGGGGCTTGTGGAGTAAATCTAGTATTAGCAAGCGGGGCAATCTGGATCGGTTGATTGACAGGTTCACCACTGGGGGGCTGCGATCGCACTGGTGGCAAATTACTACTAATTTCAGGATTAGCAGGAATAGGAGAGTTAAAACTCCTTGGCGTAATCCTGATGATTACAGAAGTAACAGGCTCATACCAGAAAGGATTATTGGCTTGATTTCCTTGATTGGTTGGACTAAAACTACTGCTTAGAGTTGAAGATGCTGATCTAACTAATGCTGGTGGTGTATCAAGATTTGGCGCAAGATTCATGGGCTGACTGGTGGCAATCTGTTGTTCTAGTTGTTGATTGATATTGGCAAAGCGACCGCCTTTTGGAGGATTGATTGGCGATACCTTGATTGGCGATACCTTGATTGGCGATGCATTACCTGTAGCGATGATGTTTGATGTTGTCGTATTTACAGAAGAAGGAATATTGGTAAATAGATTGGATAGCGGACGCACATTCAACAATTGTAAATTTCCTTTCACTCTCTTAATGTCTAATTGATTACCGATCGCAGCAACCGCATTACGGCTTACATTTTGCAGATCAAATGTGCCATTTCCCTGAAAAGTATTATTGCCATCATCATTAGCTTTGCCCAAATCTGGCATCGCCGTATCGGAGATAGTTAATCCATAATTACGATTATTAACGATCGCATTGCCCCGCAAAATGGGTTTGGCATTGGCTTGAATTAAGATCCCATTTTGATTTTGAGTAAAGGTGTTTTCTGTAATTTGCGGGGTCGCATCTTGGCGAATACTCATCCCAAACGTAGTTTGTTGAAATAGATTGCCGCGAATATCGGGACTAGCCATACCTTCGATCGCTAAGCCACTAGTTCCATTCCGAAAGAATTGATTTGAGGAGACGATCGCCGTTGATTTACCCGTAATTAATGCGCCATCTTGCTGATTATCGATCAAAGTATTATTTGCGATCGCAGGACTTGCATTCTCAATCCATAGCCCATAACCTCTGGGATTCGGATTAGTTACTGCCACGCCCCGCAATTCTGCACCGTCGCCAAGAGTAATCGTCACATTTTTGGGGAAGTTCGATCCAGTTAAGAGCGTTCCTCCACCTAAAATTACGATTCCTTTACCTTTGGTTGTTTCATTGCCACGCAGAGTCACATTCGGACGTAACCGTATCGGAAATTTTTCTCCTGTCGCGCTGCTATAGGTTCCATAGGCTAACTGGATAATTTGTCCAGACTGAGCGCGACTTATCGCATAGCTAATCGTCTTGAAAGGCGCAACGTTACTACTTTGTTCAGGGCGATCGTTACCAGTTTGCGGATTTACATAAAGAATATTTTGGGTAGCAGCCTGCGAAGTTTGAGGTGTTTGCGCGATCGCAAAACTTGGCGACAAGATAGCAATAGGAAGCAAGCAGAGTTGTTGAAAAATAAAGCCTTGAAATGTCTGAGGGATGCTCATTTTCATATGCAAATTGCTTCCTTAAAGTTTTTTGATAAATGTGCTGAGATTATAAATTAGTGAACAGGATAACCTTATTTGGCAACCACGCGAATTACTCTTTCTGATCGCACTAAATCACTTTCACCCGCAAAAATCGAGCGTCCTTGACTATTTGGCAACTCTAAAGGAATCGCACCTAAAGGCATTTGCACTGTTCTTAACCCAATATCATTATCTTGACCGATTAAAAAGGTGATAGGCAGATCAAGGCGAGGATTTGCGATCGCAGTCATGCTGACTAATCGATCAGCGCGTGATTGGAACTTAAAGCATTGAGAACCGATCGCACCTCTGACCGCCGATCTGATATTGGCGGCGGATATGCGTTTAGCAAAACCTTCAGCCGTAATTAAGATTAACTCAGAACTAGGATTATTTTGCAAATCGAGAACTGATACACCGATTTGCGTTTCGGAGCTGCCTAAACGCAAGGCAATATTTCCTGCGGCTGCACGTCCAACTGTGGGGATTTGAGTTTCATCAGCTTTGAGGCGCAAAATCCTCCCTGCGGAAGTTGCGATCGCAAGTTCTTGGTCTAAGCCGACGATATCTGCCCAGAACAGCGAATCGTCTTCTTTGAATTTAGCCGCCATTAATCCGCGTGGAGTCATATCAGCAAATTCGGCAAGAGGCGATCGCTTTATTTTACCTTGACTAGAAAGCAGCACCAACCCTTCCGTTGATTCAGCATCCTTTTCCCATACAAATTGAGACACGATACTCTCGCCACTATCTGACAAGAGCGTAATTAGAGGAGTGCCGCGCCCTTTAGATTTGAGCATAGGCACATTGGCTAGAGCGAGAGGAAAGGCTCTACCTGAACTAGACATTACGACCATTTCGCGATCGCTGCGAGTGTCATAGGAGGCGATTGTTACATCATCACCAAGATCGGCGGATTGGGCGAATCTGGAATTAATTTCTAAGCTCTTGATATAGCCCTTATGAGTAAGCTGAACTGTAATATCTTGCGGTTCGGCAACAGGAATATTTAATTCCGTGGTTAGAGAAATGAGTGGGACTTCTACTGGCTTAAATTGTTTGGTAGTAGCAGATCGAGATTTTTTCTCACTGGATTTCTCAGTTATATTTCCAGTCTCAAGTGCTTGTTGGATATTGCGATCGCCTTTAGCATTTTTTGAGGTGGCTTTTGGTGGTGATGTTTTTTCCTCAATAGAGTTAACATCTATCTCAAGACTCTTACGATTTTCTAATAACTGCCACGCAAGATGAGTCCGACGCGGATCGCTATGGCGTTTTTTATGATCTCGCAATTCTTTCTTAAAAAACTTTAGCAACTCGCGGCGATCGCCTAGCAATCGCTCTAACTTGACAATTTGTTGTTGCAAAGCTTCTAATTCTTCGCGAAGCTTCTGTTGCTCGATTGCAGTAATCCGTCGCAAAGGCATCGAGAGGATTGCCTCAGCTTGGGTTTCAGATAGCTCAAATTCAGTTTGTAAATCAGTCTTGGCAAGCGCACTATTATTGGCAAATCGCAAGATCCGAATTAAGCGATCAAGGTCTTGTAGAACTAAAACTAGCCCTTCCAATAGGTGCGATTTTTCTTGCGCTTTTTTTAGTTGATAGCCAAAGCGCTTTACCAGAGTCTCCTCGCGGAACGTCAGGAACTCTTGCAGTAGCTCGCGCAAACTCATTTGTTTTGGTAATGAACCTTGAAGAGCCAAAAGACTCGCGCCAAATGTTGATTGCAGGGCGGTTTGACGGTATAGCTGTTCGAGAACCACCGATGGTACGGTGTCTTTTTTTAGCTCTATGACAACCCGCATCCCTTCGCGATCGCTTTCATCCCGAATATCGGAAATTCCATCGATTTTGGCATTATTTACTAGTTCAGCAATTTTCTCGATCCAAGCCGATTTATTGACCTGATAGGGCAACTCAGTAATAATAATCGCTAGTTTTTGGCGCTTTCCTGTCCCTTTGCCACCAAATTGCTCGACCGCCGCCACACCACGCACCGTAATGCTGCCACGACCAGTCAAATATGCATCGCGCACACCATCAGCGTTCATGATGATCCCGCCTGTAGGAAAGTCGGGTGCAGGGATCAAGGTCAGTAATTGCTCGTCAGATAAATTTGGATTATCGATCAGTGCGATCGCGCCATCCACAATTTCACTTAAGTTGTGAGGTGGAATATTCGTTGCCATCCCCACAGCAATCCCTGTTGAGCCATTGAGCAACAACATCGGTAACTGGGCAGGTAATACGGCAGGTTCTTGCTCAGAGCCGTCAAAGTTATTAACAAAATCAACAACATCTTCCTCGATTTCACTCAGCATCGCCTCATTGCCGATCGCAGCTAAGCGACATTCGGTATAACGCATCGCTGCCGCAGGATCGTTATCGACCGAGCCAAAGTTACCATGCCCCGACAACAATGGGTAACGACTCGAAAAATCTTGCACCAAGCGGACGAGGGCATCGTAAACCGATTGATCGCCGTGGGGGTGATATTTGCCCAACACATCGCCAACGACACGGGCGCATTTACGAAATGGGCGCTCTGGCACTAGTCCAAGCTCATGCATGGCGTAGATAATGCGGCGATGCACAGGTTTTAGACCATCACGAGCATCGGGCAAGGCGCGACCGACAATCACACTCATCGCATACTCTAGGTACGATCGCTGCATTTCAGTCTGCAATGAGGTCGGAATGATATTTTCCCCGTTAGACTCCAACCCAAAATCTAGCTGTTGCTGCCCTTGCTTTGCCATAAAATCTACGAACGCTGTACACAATAATCACGATACTTGAAAACAATGTAACAGCAAAACCAAGTCGTATAGTGAATTTACGTCTAACGAAGAGTATTTTTTTTGTTAACATATTCTGCTTTAATGAACGCAAGTGGACTCGAACCACCGACCCCCACGATGTCAACGTGGTGCTCTAACCAACTGAGCTATGCGTTCTGACGGACTAATAATATAACATAGTGCAAGTGAATTCAATAGAAAAAATTAAATTATATGAAATTAATTTTGTATAGCAAGCAAGATTGCTGTCTATGTGAAAGTTTGTTAGCAAAATTACAACAGGTCAAAAATGTAGAATTTGAGCTGGAGATCAGAGATATCAATAGTAATCCTGCTTGGTTTGATCGCTATCAATACGAAATACCTGTACTTTGCCTGCGAAATGATAATCAACAGGCTAATCAACAGACTAATCAACAAGAACAAGAGCTACCGCGATTTCCACCACGATCGCCTGTGGAAAAGCTGGAAGCATTACTTCAGCGCTATAGCTAAGTTTTGATCGATGCGTTACTCAGCCATTTATTGGTAATGCGAGCTTGTGAGAACTTGCTTAGTGGTGGTGAGGGCATAGATATCGATTATTCCTGGATATCTTGATGCACCTCGCGTTTTTAGGCTAGACATCCCTAGCGCAACTTTGGCATTGCCACTATCGCCAAGCCTAGAGCAGCGACTAAATCGGCTATGAGCATTGACAAAGATTGTGCTGCTATTGACCCGACTGACAAAGCGATCGCGCTCAGATAATGAATCGGTTAGCAGTACATCGGCATGACCACTGCTGTATTGATTAATCCATGCGATCGCATCTTCGGTATCATCGACAATTTTAATTGCGATCGTCTCGTCTAAATAGGCTTGTCCCCAAACATCCTCAGACTCAATTGATTGCTCATGTTGATCGGGGTTAATGTCTATATTTACAGGGCTAGTTTCTTCAAGAAATTGGCGAAAATAGGCAGTTGTCTCCGCGCATCCACGTAATGCCAAACCTTGCTTTTTAAGACTGAGAAGCCACTCGCCTAATTTGCGATCGCTAAAAGCTCGATCCAACCATGAGCGATGGACAACCACTTTTTCGATCGCATTAACTGCATCAGGATCACCTTTGCGACTATTGAAAATAATTTCTTTGGCAAAAGCTAAATCACCTGAAGTTGACAAATACAAATAACAATTGCCCATTGAGATTGGCAAAACGGAAACCGTAGCCTGTTTGCTTACCTGCTGTACAAAACTAGGACGACCATAGGGAACGACCAAACGC
>CASBRC010000338.1 GCA_949128015.1 Synechococcales cyanobacterium PMM_0003 | reverse complement strand
TATGCTTGACGTTCGTGGTTGCAACAATAACTCGATATCCCTGCTCTGCCTGTAATTGTGCCTGAGCCGCCAAAATCACATCCCCATCTAACGCCTTTGGATCAGCCGTAGCTTGTCCACTTTGTCTGACCTCTGCCCATAACTTTGCAACTAACAATACTGTTGGGGTTGTAATAGAGTAGATATATAAACTGAGCCTTGAGTAAATCTAACTGACGAATCCCGTTAAATTTATTTGCTCTTAATAATTCCTGTCTTAATTCATAGTCTGATATTTCGGGTATTGCCACTTCATATTCCCTTGATAGCAATGATATCAACCAATATAAACAACTAGCATTATTAGAATTTTTCGTTTTAGGATTAGTTACATTGCCTAATACTCCTGTATCGAGCAAGACTATTTTCATATAATCACAGGACTATAGGATGGTGAGTTTGGATCAAGACACTCTCGTAAATAATTCCAAGTTTTGGTTTGTTCGTCTGCATCTCCAGCTAACCATTCTTCGCTTAACCTAGCTAGACTTTGGCGTTGTTTCTCTCTTATTTTTAAGGGATCTTGACTATCTATTCTGGTGATGATGTTTGCAAAGTAGCTGTTTAGTTCGGTAACAATATCAGAATTTGTGAGTAGCGGTTCAACCAAGATTTGAATTTGTCTAACTACAGTAACTAGAAATTGAATTTGGAAGGTTTGATATTGACTTTGTAGAGATTTTAGTCTCAATTGTTCTAGGACTAATGCATCCGTACCGATGAGTGCATAAGTAAGATAGCGCAAAATGTTTTTGCAGTCGCTGGATATATCTTGCAGAAATTCTTGATTAATCGATACTCGATTAATCGATGCTTGGTCAATAGATTTACTCGTCTCAGCGATCGGGATTTCTTGAGTAGCCTCTAAAATAGCTTCTTGGACTATCTTTTTTGCGGCGACTGTAAGTATTTGGACGAATTCTAAGATTTCTCTTAGTCGTGATAAAGATACATCAGTATTGAATGTGTCCATAAATGAGTCGTTATTAACATTAATGGCTAATTCAGTGACTGATTCAATAGTTGGGGCAGATGTGATTATTGCGATATTTTGCATAGCTTTATCCCCTCATCTGTTTGTATTTAGAGCGCTTAGCCATGATGCTAGCACAGCCGATGATGCTATATACTTGCTGAAAATTCTTGGCTAAAGTCTTGGATTTTTTTGAATTTATAAAAGTCCATAATTGCACCCCAGATCGCTGTGCCAGTTGCAGGATCAACGCCGCGATCGCCACTCCAGAATTCATCGGCGCTAACCTCAAAGCCTAAAACAACTTGGCGCGATTCATTTAAATATTGAAAACAGCATTTCGCATTGGCTGGCATTATGGCTTTGTAGCAATCATTCGCAAAATCAACATCTAATAAGCATCCTGCTAGAGGCTCGATGTCATTAATGGTAATTTGATTGAGGCGATCGCAATTTCTCCCTGCACCTGACCATGCGCTCGGATCTTTAAAGCCCCAATATTTAACTTGAATTTTGCGATCGGTTTCGATAAATTGCAAAATACGCTGACGATAGGGGCGGTCGATGATCAGAGCATTGGCTTGCTCGGCAAATATGGCAATGCTTCCTAAAACATCAAAGGGAATCGGACGCTGCCACCAGACTAAATTTACAAACCAGACTGGTTGATCAAGAGATTGCTCGCGGTTGCTAAATTCGCCAGACATCCATGAGGTAAGGGTTAAAAGTTGACTGGAAACACTCATAATAGATTTGGATGAAACTACACTGTTAATTTTGAGATCACATGGCAAAATAAAAGTACACCCCCCTTAGATTGATTTGACGATTTCACAACTGACTACTTAACATCTTTATATAGTAAATAGATATAGAGATGATAAATCTGCAATACAAATATTCAAAATGCACATTCAACAAGTTAAAATCAAAAATTTTCGATGTTTTGACGGTCTGACAGTCAACTTAAATCCAGATGTAAATATATTTGTTGGCAATAATGGATCGGGTAAAAGTGCGGTTTTAGATGCGATCGCTGCTGCAATGTATCCTTATGTAATAGAGTTACAATATGCTATAGACCCTGATTTTGCTACTCTGCATAAGCCAATTATTTTTCAAAGGGATTTACAGAAGAAATCTAATAATCAACCAGTTGCAATTACGGCAGAGTTTAGTGTTGTGACTACTGATTTTCCGAGATGGGAAGTAACTTATTCAAGAGGAATCACCCATAATGACGATGAAGGCTTAAATATATTTACCGATGAATATCCTACTAATCCTAGTATATTTACAGAAAGTCATCTCAATGCAACAAATAAATTATTGGTTTCGTTAAAGAATAATCCCGAAACCCAACTTTCTGTAATAGCATATTATAAAGCCAATCGTAATTTGACAAATCTTACTAACATTAAAATACTGTCATCTCAATCTTTCGACAGATTTGACGCATTAAAAAACTCTTTTAATGCGATCACAAATTTTACAGACATAGCTAAATGGTTTTTTTTGCGAGAGATTCAAGAATTAATAGAAGGAAAAAAAAGAAAAGATATCAACTTTGAATTTACTGATTTACAACAGATACGAAAAGCAATTTCTACTATTATCGCACCCAATGCTCGTGTATATTTCTCACAAGCTGATTCGGCTAAATTAATGGTTGAATGGGAAACTAAAACAGGCGAAAAAATTGAACTATCAATTAATCAACTAAGTTCAGGCTATCGCAATATGTTAGCCCTTGTGATGGACTTTGCAAGACGTTTAGCACAAGCAAATCCACAGATGGAAAACCCACTAGAAGCCGAAGCAGTATTAATGATTGATGAGTTAGATTTACATTTACATCCAACTTGGCAACAAAAAATTATCCCCGACCTCCGCAAAGTATTTCCTAATACTCAAATTATTGCTACAACCCATAGCCCCGAAATTGTCACTACTGTAGAACGCCATCAAGTCAAAATTTTAGAAGATTATCAAATCAAAGAATGTCCCTCACCGACTAGAGGCATGAAAAGCTCTGATATTGTGCGCTATGTTTTAGGGCTAGATAATCTGCGCCCAGACACCGAAGAATCAAGGACATTAACAGCGCTTTTTGAAGCGATCGATAATGGCAATTTAGAAGAAGCAAAACGACTGCGAGATAAGTTACAAGACTGGAAATCATTTGATCCAGATATTACTAGAGCTGACATGCAAATTCGGCGATTGGAGCGTGAAATGACCGCATGAAAAATGTGCTTAAATCTCCAGAGCCAGACGAGCTTAAAAATTATAAAATGAGATTTTCTTCTCAATTTTCAAGATGGGCAAACTTACAACAAAATAAAAAAGCTTATAAGTCCACTCGTAATACACTCGTTTCTGATCAAAAATGGCTTTGTGCGTATTGTGAAATCGATCTTCATCCCAAAGATCGTTGTATCGAGCATTTTATTCCACGACATCAATCCACGCGAGAAAACAACTGCGATCTAGACTGGCAAAATATGCTGGCTAATTGTAAAGGAGGTATGGAAAATGTTGATGTTTCTGAGGAAGAAAATGAGCGTAGGATCTCACAACCACCTAATAGAGTTGCCTGTTGTAGTGCCGCTAAAGCTGACTTTATTCCCGATGGCAAATTGTTAAATCCTCTCGAATTGCCAATATTCAGATTATTTCGTTTTAGCAGTTTAGATGGTGAAATTAGACCTGACGAAAATGCTTGCGAAAATGCTGGTATTCCCATTGAATATGTTCAATTCACTATTCAAAAGTTGGGACTCAATGTTCAACGCTTAAGAAATGAAAGAGTAGCTATAATTAGCGAAATAACCCAAGAACTTGATGCTCGAGATGATGGTTTAATTAATCCAATTTTACTGAAAAAGCAAATTGCCTCAGAACGTTTCGGTGATGGCAAACACGATTGGCCAGCATTCTTTACAACTATTCGTTGGATTTTAGGCGAAGGTGCAGAAAAGCATTTAACCGCTATTTCCTATTTGGGGTAGCTGATCACCTTATACTTTTGGCATGAAAACTTTAACAGCTATATCTTGTCAAGGCTTTCGCAGTGGCAAAACGATGCCAAAATAGTAGATTGATATTACTGGAGAAAGATTAGGTGTCGAAAAAGTTTGATTACGATTTGATCATCATTGGTGCAGGTGTTGGTGGACATGGTGCGGCGCTTCATGCTGTCGCCTGTGGATTGAAGACAGCGATTGTTGAAGATGGTGTAATGGGTGGAACCTGTGTCAATCGCGGCTGTATTCCATCCAAGGCGTTATTGGCGGCTTCAGGACGAGTGCGCGAAATGCGGGCAAAGTCACACCTTAAGGCACTCGGTATTGAAGTTGGTGAAGTAAATTTTGATCGCGGTGCGATCGCAAGTCATGCCGATAACTTAGTGCTGAAATTGCGAGGCGACTTGACCAATAGCCTCAAAAAATTAGGCGTAGATATTTTGCAAGGTCGCGGTCGCGTGGCGGGTGTGCAAAAAGTTAGCGTTGGTGACAAGATTTACCGCGCTAAGGATATTATTCTCGCTACAGGTTCCGAGCCATTTGTCCCACGCGGTGTTGAACTCGATGGCAAGACTGTATTTACCAGCGATCAGGCTGTGCGTTTGGAGACTTTGCCTCAATGGGTAGCGATCATTGGTAGCGGCTATATCGGTTTAGAATTTGCTGATGTCTATACGGCGCTTGGTTCTGAAGTGACGATGATCGAAGCTTTGGATGTATTAATGCCTGGCTTTGATCCTGATATTGCCAAGATTGCTGAGCGTATATTGCTAAAGCCGCGCGATATTGAAACCAGAACTGGTGTATTTGCGACTAAAATTACCGCAGGTTCACCTGTCAAGATTGAACTTACTGATGCTAAGACGAAGAAAGTAATTGAAGTTTTAGAAGTTGATGCTTGTCTAGTGGCGACAGGTCGGATTCCTCTTACTAAGGATCTTGGTTTAGAAAGTGTGGGCATTGCGCCAAATCAGCGCGGCTTTATTGATATCGATGACAAGATGGCAACTTCTGTTCCTCACCTTTGGGCGATCGGGGATGCGACTGGCAAAATGATGCTCGCTCATGCGGCTTCAGCTCAGGGAATTGTGGCGGTAGAGAATATTTGCGATCGCACTGCCACTGTCGATTATCAAAGTATTCCTGCGGCTGCCTTTACCCATCCTGAAGTGAGTTTTGTCGGCATGACTGAGCCACAGGCTAAGGAAAAGGGAACTCTAGAAGGCTTTAAGGTGGCTACTACAAAATCTTACTTTAAGGGCAACTCGAAGGCGATCGCCGAGGGAGAAACTGATGGTCTAGCCAAGATTGTATACCGTGAAGATACGGGCGAGCTTTTGGGTGTACATATTATTGGTATCCATGCATCGGACTTGATCCATGAGGCATCGGCGGCGATACGCGATCGGCAGACTGTGCAGAAGTTAGCGACGATTGTTCACGCTCACCCAACTCTGAGTGAAGTGTTGGATGAAGCATACAAACGCGCAGCACACATCTAAATCCAAAAGACAAAAGCACTCCGATGGGGTGCTTTTTTTGCTCTTTATCTCCAAAATCTCTGAAATGTAAGTTTATATAGACTATATATCTAATTAATGTGTAATCAGGTATAGATTGTATGTACATTAGATTATGGCATGTAAAAAGTCTGATGATCCGCTAGACCTTACGCCTACTGAAGAGATCGTGTTGTATGCGGTGCGCGATCGCGAACGTTATTGAAATATTGTTAGATTTTTAGGCGATCGCATTTAAAGCTTTTACTAAGCGAGATCGCTCCTCCAACACCAAAACATCGCGATCACCTACTTACTAAAAATAAATCAAGCAGCGATCGCATATTGTTTATGCTGTTTGGGCTATTGTAGCTAATTTAATAAGTCCTTTAGTTGTGAGATCTTCATCGATTGCATACCAATGAATCCCATAACCTGATGGTGAAATGCGGTACATTTTACGCTCGATATCCGTTGCTTGAGCAAGTTTTTTAGAGGCTTGAGCAATTGGAATTTGATAGATTTCTTCATTAACCGATAGAATCATCCACTCGCCTCTAAAATCTATATTTGATACGTTGTATTGCTTATCCATTTTGTTGACTCCTAAATGCTTGCCATTCATCTACTATTTCATCAAAGTTCTGTAAGATTATCTTCCTGACTTCTCTCGTATCCCGTGATGACATTCCATAGGAGTAAGCCTCACGAATTTCGTATAAATCAATGTCTAGCCAATATTTACATTCGCTGTCTCCTTTCTGAACGTGAATATGAATTGGCTTATTTCCCTCATCTGAATAGAAGAAAAATCGCCATCCTTTTACCTATAGAACTGTTGGCATCTAGGGCTATCTCACCACACTAAACAGAATAATCGCCACTCCACAAAAATGAAACTGCGATCGCAGTTTCATTTAGACTTGAATTAGTTGCTGATTATTTATGGATGAACGAGGTTGAATTGTTTTTTGAATTTCCTCTCCTACTAACTCCTCAGCTAATCTTAACTCATAAGCTTTTTGGAGATTTATCCATAGTTCTGCACTAGTACCAAACCATCGCCCCAAGCGTAAAGCAGTATCGGCGGTGATGCCTCTTTGTCCATTTAAAATCTGAGTAATGCGATTAGTGGGAATATGTAAAGATCGCGCCAGTTCTGATGCACTAATTCCCAGTTCTTCAAGTTCATCAGCTAATATTTCACCAGCATGAATAGCAGGGCTTGCCATAGTTTTTTCTCGTTTCAACGATATCTAAAATTGGGGTTTAACATAAGTAGTCCATATTTCTTTGAGTTTATTGGCATCCTCTGCTGATAATCTGCCCAATTTGGAAAGCATTAAAGATTTTTCTAAGCAATCAAGGCGTGAAAGTCTTACAGTTGATTCAACTCTCAAACCGCTATTTGCCCAATTCTTTAAGACAACATCTGTCTGTGTTCTTGGCTTGGCGGACGTTATTGCTGCTAAAACTACATCATTGCCATCATTCCAAAGAATTAGAACAGGTCTTTTTTCGATGCGATTCCATTGGTAAAAGGAATTGCTGCAATCCAAATTTCGCCTGCTTTAATAGTCGTCATACAATCCTTCATCTTCTGGCGCATAGCTTTTTAAGAAGGCATCATGGGCGAGATGATCGCTTATCGTAGTTTTTGGTTGAATGGTAATGAGCCATTTACCTTTGCCGATTCCTTCTACTATGGAGCTAGGAAGTGTAAGTTTTTCTCCATCTTGAAGCTCTATCTCGAAAGCTAATTGTAATAACTGGCTTTTCATATTGTTTAAATACTAAAATTATCTAAAATCCTAACATAGCGTATGGTAGGAAAATCTGCTGCTATAATCGAAGTAAGCTAGCTAGGTATAAATTTTGGCTATGATGAGCTATCGACAACGCATACGCATCAACCCTAATATTCGCAGTGGCAAGCCTTGTATAGTTAACACGCGCATTGCTGTTTCAGATGTGTTTGACTATCTTGGCGGTGGAATGAGTGTTGAAGAAGTGTTGGATGATTTTCCAGATCTAACGATCACCGATATCCAAGCCTGTTTTGCTTTTGCTGCCGATCGCGATCGCCGTTTAACAATGGTTCCCTATGAAGTTGCTGTTTGATGAAAAATCATCACTAATCTCACCATGTCCAATCTTCTATTTGCAGGTTAGGGATTTTCCCGAAATCTGAAGTATTGCGAGTTAATACAGTTGCGTTATTCACGATCGCGATCGCGGCAATTTTTAAGTCCATTGTGCCGAGGCGGGGATGGGCTTTTCGGAGGCGTTGAAATTCTTGAGCAGATTGTTTGTCAAAATCTATAATCGGAATAGTGCAATAATTCTCAATTTGTTTTTTGAGTTCCTTGTAGATTTCGACTTGGGCTTCAAGGTTACGAGCTTTGGCAATGTGACTGAGCCAGCCTCTTGTTTGTTCTTCGTAGCTGATTATGGTTACGGCGACTTCATCAGGATTAACATCGGCTAATCGACTGAGAAGATGCTGTGCTTTGATTCCACCGCGATCTAGGATGCTGAGGTGGTCTGTATCGAGAATGTACATCAGTGGGATTTGGCTGAGGTTTTACGCTGAGATTCACGATATTTTTTGCCTAGTTGCATGGCTTTGTCATAGTCTGGGCTATCGGCAAATGTTCCTGTTATTTTTTCCCACCAAGGTTTTGTTGTGGTAGTAGAACTTTCTACTTTATTCTTGATTTTGGTAATTTCAGCTTCTAGGATTGCGACTCTTTTTTCTAGTGATACTGACATTTGGATTAAATCTCACTCATACTATGAAAAAATTATAACGTGTTCAACCAATTAATCTTAGATCGCACTTAACGCTTTTAC
>CASBRC010000337.1 GCA_949128015.1 Synechococcales cyanobacterium PMM_0003 | reverse complement strand
TCTATTATATGCCCCGATCACTTCTCAATTCTTAACTTTAGCGATTACCCCTGTTAAGGTGACCAGCGAGCTTGCGCGATCCTACGGATATGTCTCCTTGAAATTTCACATCAAAAGTTCAAGGAAATAGCTTTTTGAAGGCTGAAACAACCAATCTACGTTGGTTATTTTTGCACCTTAATAGGGGTACTTTAGCGATCAATCTTCTCTATGAAGGCGTTCTATCTTAGTTCAATACCCATAAGATTATCCCTAATGTAAATACTTAGGCTACCTTTACAATTTCATGTTTTATCGAAAAAAGGGTGAATGTATTGACTTGCTAGAAATGCGTTAAAGCATTTCTAGCACATTACCAAACGAAATACTTCAGTTGCTCGATCGCATAGCACCCAAAGGCGATCCAACCTAAAATATCGAGCAATTTTTATATCTAGCTTACTTCTAACAACAAAGCCCGATATCCCGCTTGAACAAAATGAAAATCAGCCGTTGCCGCCTCAATCAGATTATTTTCTGACATCACAGTAAACGAAATGCAGTCAGTCAATCCCCAATCCTTATCTGGTCTAGAACCATAAAGCTGCAAAGCACGACCCAAAAGCTCAGTATCAACAGTAACCACCGTAATATTTGGAGTTCGATAACACTGTTGAATAAATTGAGAAGCAGCACTACGATTCATCGCACTAAAAGCATTTCCCACCTCAACCAGCACCGCTTCCGTAACCCACACTTCCCTTGCATTATAAACTCTTGGCAATAGAACCCTTGCCTGTTGATGATGCCGATCTTTAGAATTAAGCAAAGCCTGAATAAACGACGTATCCAGTAATAAGCGATCGCTCATGACTCACTCTTAGATTCACCCTTAGATTGACATTTAGGAGTGCCATACAAATAATGGTCATGCTCAGCCGACCAATCTTCAGGAGCCTCAACAGTTCCCGTCAAATTCTCTAATAAATCCCAAACATTAGCAACAGTTGGCACTTCTTCAGGAACAATCGTGATTAAATAACGCTTATGTGGCACAAGCTTGAGAGGCAGATCTGGAGTCAACACCGCACCATCGAAAGTAACCGATAACAATTCATTCATATCACGTCTACTCAAGCTACCTTTACAATTTCATATTTTATCAAAAAAATCGGTGAATGTATTAACTTGTTGGAAGGGCGATCGCCTGTAACCAACTTGCTACAATAAACATAATCCATCAATTTAAGATTATCGCCCATGCAAATTATCTTAGAAGTCCCCGATCGCCTCGGCGAAAAACTACAACAACTAGGCGATCGCCTTCCCGAAGCACTTGATCGTGCGCTTCAGGAACTCAGTTCCACAGAAATCATCCCCTACCAAGACGATCATCAAATAGTCGAACTTCTGGCAAGTCAACCCAGCCCCGAAACAATTCTTGCCATCCGCCCTACGCCCTTAATGCAAGCTCGTATGAGCGATCTCCTCGATCGCAACAAAGCAGGCGCACTTTCCAGACCAGAAGAAGTCGAACTAGATCGTTATCTACTCCTAGAACATTGGGTACGCTTAGCCAAAGCTCACGCATACAAACGCATCCAGACAGCAGCATGAGCTATGTATCAGTTCCCCTGCGTCGGCTTGTAACCCAACGCGCTGGAGATAAATGCGAATATTGCCAATTTCCCCAAGCAGATTCATTCTTCTCCTTTGAAATAGAACATATCATTGCCGAAAAACACGATGGCATCACCGAAGCCGAAAATCTAGCCTTGTACTGTCCTTGCTGTAACAGATTCAAAGGCTCTGACATAGCTTCAATCGATCCTGAAACAGGAAAGTTGGCTCCATTTTTCAATCCCCGTCTCCAGCAATGGTTAGATCACTTCCAGCTAGAAAGAGGCACAATTATTCCACTATCCGCAGAAGGACGGGTCACAGCTAAAATTCTGCAATTTAATCTCTTAGAACGTATCCTCGAACGCGAACAGATTAACTCTATCGTGCAAGATTCACCACCTCACTAACTTTTTTGATAAACCTAACTTTTCTCGCAAATTCCTAAGAGTCAATTCCTCAAGACGAATCTGCGAAGCTCTCGCCTCAATCAATTCCTGACGTTCTCTAGACAAATTGCTTAACTCTTCAGATAAAGTTGTGTACTTATCCATTAACTCTCCTCCTCAAGTATTTCTAAATATGTTTGATATCGCTTATCCGCGATTGATATATTTTATACATGGAATATTAGCGTCATTTCTTTGCAACTTTCTGAATTATCAGAATCGCATATAACCAACTTGCTGCAATAAACATTAACTGATGTCATAATGATACAAAGCGATCGCTCAAGGTGAACTGTATGAACGCTAAGCTACTTAACGGACAAACAAGATTAGCCATTAACGTGCTAGTCAAAAACGAGAAAAATGGCAAAGTTAGCGCCAGAGTTCTAGGATTGCCTGAATATAGCGTTGTCAGCAGCGATCGCAACTCAGCTATTTCAGAACTGGATAAATTAATTACCGAAAATTTATCAGGTAATGAAGTCATATCTCTAGAATTAGAAATTCCCAATCGCGAACATCCTTGGCGAAAGTTTGCAGGAATGTATCAAAATAGTCATCTATTTGACTCTGTACTAACAAACATTGAAGCAAATCGTCATGAATTGAATTCACAGACATTAAACGAACTCACAAACGATCAACAAGAGGACAAAATTGCTTGAGTCTGTTTATACTTGACACCGATCACGCTTCCTTTTGAGAGAAAAAATATGCTTGCCATATCCCAACCATCACCTCAAATGTCGATCAGCGAATATCTAGAATGGGAACCCCAACAAGACATTCGCTACGAATATAACAACGGTGAAATCTATGCCATGACAGGAGGCACACTCGCTCATAACGACATTACCCTCAACCTCTACAGAACCTTATATCCCCAAGTGCGATCGCGTGGATGTCGCATCAACGTATCCGATGTCAAAGTGCAAGTTAGCGCCAACAGCCCCTATTACTATCCTGATGTCGTCGTCAGTTGCGATCCTCAAGATCTTAATGCTCGCAAATTTATTCAACGCCCTAAAC
>CASBRC010000336.1 GCA_949128015.1 Synechococcales cyanobacterium PMM_0003 | reverse complement strand
TCTCTGAAGAGTTAATGGCTTATTATACTAATAAATAATTTTGACTTTAGATGCAGCTTCAGATGCTTTCTGACGGGCTTCGGTGACATCTTTCGCTTTAGCCAGAGCAACACCCATACGGCGGTAAGGACGAGAATCGGGTTTACCAAATAAACGGATTTCTGTGTTAGGAATTGCGAGGGCTTCTTCTACGCCTGTAAAGGAAATATTTTCACTGGTTTCATTAGCAAGGATAACGGCACTGGCGGACGGACTGAGTAATTCAATGATGGGAATTGGCAAGCCTAAAATCGCCCGTAAATGGAGTTCAAATTCGTTAAGGTTTTGGGAGATGAGCGTAACCAGCCCTGTGTCGTGGGGACGAGGCGACAGTTCCGAGAAAATTATTTCGTCTTTGGTGATGAAAAATTCTACGCCAAAAAGCCCTGCGCCGCCGAGCTTATCGGTGACTTTGCGGGCTATGTCCTGTGCATCTTTGACTTGGGCAGAGTTTAAACCAACAGGTTGCCATGATTCTTGATAATCACCTCGTTCCTGACGATGCCCGATCGCTTCACAAAATAGCGTCTCTCCCTGCCATTGACGGATTGTTAACAGGGTAATTTCGACTTCAAAATTGATAAATTCTTCGATGATGATCTTGGCAGTATCACCACGCGATCCTGCGATCGCATAATCCCAAGCTTTTTCTAGTTCATCCACATTTTGCACAACGGATTGCCCCTTACCAGAGGAAGACATCACGGGTTTAATCACATTGGGGAAGCCAATTTCGGCGGCAACGGTTTTTAGCTCGTCGAGGCTGATGGCGTAGGCGTATTTAGCGGTGCGTAAGCCCAATTCATTACTTGCCAAGTCACGAATGCGATCGCGATTCATCGTGAAGTTGGTGGCGGCTGCCGTGGGAATGACGGTATAGCCCTGAGCTTCGAGTTCGAGCAGTTTCTCGGTTCTGATTGCTTCTACTTCTGGCACGATCAGATCGGGTTGATACTTCTTGACCACAGCTTCGAGAGCATCGCCGTCTAACATTGAGATCACTTCGCGATAATCGGCAACTTGCATCGCAGGGGCATTGTCATAGCGATCGACTGCAATCACTGTATTACCGAGTCTTTGGGCTGCGATCGCAACTTCCTTCCCCAGTTCACCAGAGCCGAGGAGCATGATTTTTTTCGGTAATGCGATCGACATTGAATTCACTCAGATCTCTACTAAAGCAATGTTACAGCGCTTTGCGCTGTTATAAAACCCAGAAAAAATTTTGAAAGCGCCGCTTCGCGGCACTTTCAAAATTTTTTCTGGACTGCCCAAGAAATGTGAAGTGGCGCTCTGCGCCACTTCACATTTCTTGGGCTTTGATTTGTTGTAAGGCGGATGGATAATTGAGTGATAGGATAGCTTATATGAAAATTTTAGGAATTGATCCAGGTTTAGCCATTGTTGGGTTTGGCTTAATTGAAGTTGAAAAGCCAGCCTCCCCAAAACTATTAGAATTTGGGACAATCGTTACGCCAAAGCAAACACCGATTGGCGATCGCTTAAAGACTATTTATGAAGATATGCATACGCTGATCGAGCAATTTCAGCCGCAAGTGGTGGGAATGGAAAAATTATTCTTTTATCGCATGGGCAACTTGGTGAATGTGGCTCAGGCGAGGGGTGTAATCGTATTAGTTTTAAATCAACATAAGATCGAACCGATTGAGTTTTCGCCACCACAAATTAAGCTAGCGCTGACTGGGCATGGCAATGCTGATAAGAGCGATGTACAAGAAGCAGTTAAGCGTGAATTAAATCTTGATGCGATTCCACGTCCTGATGATGCGGCTGATGCGATCGCAGCAGCACTAACTTGTTGGCTAATTGCTTAATAGTTATCGCGCTTTGCGCTCAAACAAAAATCACGAAAAAGGCGGCGCTTCGCGCTGCTTTTTTTGTGTGGATATAAATTTGCGATCGCGATAATTATTTAACTACTCCCTTCCCGCCCAAGAATTAGCGTTGCGGCGCTAATTCTTGGGCGGGAAGGGAGTAGCCCAGATAGATTAAAAAACATCTTGTAATCTACAGTCATAAGTCATATAATCCCTCTTTATAAAGGTATCATAAAAAAAATATTAGGATTTTTGGAAGTCAAATAATAGCAATTTAGTAATGCTCATTATAAAACTGTTTCTATGGAAGCAATTAACGTAAGGCGTAGGTTGAGATCTAGTCAAACAATCAAGAAGGCTAAATTGTGTTGGTAAATACATCTGAATATCAAGTTCTTAGCAAGATCCACGAAAGTTTTAACTCTCAGATTTATCGGTGTATTCGCCGACAAGATAACTTACCCGTAATCCTGAAAGTCTTAAGCACAGAATTTCCAAACGTCCAAGCTATCGGTAGATATAAATTAGAATATGAAATCACTAGAAGTCTTGATTCTGACTTAGTGATTAAAGCCTATGATTTGCATCGCAATCAAAATGCTTTTGTGATCGTCTTAGAAGATTTTGGCGGCATATCTCTATCTGAAATATTAGATTCAAAAAAGTTGAGTTTGGTCGAGTTTTTAACCTTGGCAATTCAGATCTGTGAAGGTGTCGGTCAAGTCCATGCTGCTAATATTATTCATAAAGATATTAACCCGTGCAATCTAGTCTTTAATCCCGAAACGCAGCAGTTAAAAATAATTGATTTTGGAATTGCATCAGATTTAGCAAAAGAGACATTCATCCTTAACCACAATCAAGTACTGGAAGGAACTTTAAACTATATTTCGCCTGAACAAACAGGAAGGATGAATCGATCGCTGGACTATCGCACAGATATTTATGCGATGGGAGTGACTTTTTATCAAATGCTGACTGGGCGCTTACCATTTGAGAGCGACGATCCCTTAGCCCTGCTCCATTATCATTTAGCCCTAGAACCGATCGCACCGCATTTAATTAATTCTCAAATTCCCATAGTACTATCACAAATAATCCTCAAATTGCTTGCAAAAACTGCTGAGGACAGGTATCAGAGCGCATGGGGTGTAAAGGCTGATTTAGAGAACTGCTTGAGCCAGTTACAGAACAAGGGCGTAGTAGATGCTTTTGAGCTAGCACAACAGGATATTGCTGACAAGTTTTTGATTTCCGAAAAGCTATATGGCAGAACTAATGAAATTGAAGATTTATTAGCTGCCTTTGCAAGGATCGCTGATGCTGAAGGGGCTAAGGCTCATGGTAATTGCGTGGAGATGATTTTGGTGTCAGGCTATTCGGGAATTGGGAAGTCTAGCCTTGTGCAAGAAATCCGTAAACCGATCGCAAAAAGTCATGGCTATTTTATATCGGGCAAATTTGAACAATATCAGCGAAATATTCCTTATTTAGCGATTATTCAGGCTTTTCAGGAACTAATCAAACAATTGCTTACTGAAAGTGCCGAGAGTTTAGCGCGATGGCGATCGCAAATTATGGCGATCTTGGGAGCTAACAGCCAGATGATTATTCAAGTGATTCCATCGCTAGAAATGATTATCGGTAAGCAAACAGTTAAGTCTCCGATCACTGATGGATCAGATAATAAAGCCCAAAATCGATTCAATCGTGTTTTCCAAAACTTTATTCATATTTTTGCTCAATTAGAACATCCATTGGTGATTTTCTTGGATGATCTGCAATGGGCGGATCGCGCTTCATTAAAATTGCTAGAGCTATTAGCAACTACAACTGAACCACAGAACCTGCTTTTGATTGGTGCATATCGAGATAACCAAGTTAACGTAACTCATCCGATTATGCAAATGATCGAGAGCATTAAACAGACCAATGGAACAATCAATCAACTTTATTTGTCAACATTAAACCTTAGTGATATCAATCAGTTTATTGCTGACACCCTACGTTGCTCAACGATACATTCTCTGCCATTAGCAGAACTAGTGCAACAAAAAACAGGTGGAAATCCGTTCTTTATGAATGAATTTTTGAAGACCTTGCATAGTGAAAATTTACTAAGATTTGATTATCAATCCCGACAATGGCAATGGCAAATCACCCAAATTCAAGAACAGGAAATTACCGATAATGTCGTGAGCTTGATGGCTAAGAAGATCCAAAAGCTTGGCGATCGCACTCAAGAGTTATTACAAATCGCCGCTTGTATCGGCAATCAGTTTGAGCTAAATGAGCTGGTGCTGGTCAGTGAGCGATCGCATATTGAGACTATTCAGGAACTAAAAGAGGCGATCGCAGTAGGATTAATCTTGCCACTCAGCAATGCTCACCAATCAATTCATTACGGAATCGAGTTAACTAGCGATTATCCTGAAGTTTCTTATAAATTTGTCCACGATCGCATTCAACAAGCCGCTTATTCGTTGATTCCCAATCCAAATCAAGCTGCCATCCATCAAAAAATTGGACTGCAACTACTTAGAAGCACCTCTGACAAAGAACTAGAATCAAAAATCTTTGATATTGTCGATCAACTTAATTTTGGTTTAGAACTGATTTCCAGCCAAAGCGATCGCCAACAATTAGCTCAACTCAACTTGATCGCTAGCCAAAAAGCAAAAGATTCAGCCGCTTATAATAATGCTTTTAACTACGCCAAAACTGGTGTGGAATTATTAGAAGTCGAAAGCTGGCAAGATCAATATGAGCTATCTCTAAATCTATATCAACTAGCAGTTGAAGTCGCATTTTTAAATGGTGACTTTGTGCAGATGGGGGAATGGGCGAACGTTATTGCTAGACATGGCAGAACTATATTAGACAAAATTAAAGTCTATGAAATCCAAATCCAAGCTTTGGTTGCCCAAAATCAGAGATTAGAAGCGATCGCCATAGGGATTGACACCTTAAATCTACTAGCAATTGAATTACCGATACAATCTTCACAAGCAGATGTGGGATTGGCTTTACAAAATTTTCAAGAGTTTTTAACTTTACATCCTATTGCCGATCTTTTAGAACTTCCATTAATGACTGATGCAGTATCCCTTGCCTCGATAAATATTCTCCTCAGTATGGCGGCGGCGGCTTACAGCGCTTCACCAGAGCTATATATTTTCGTGGTTTTACAACTAGTGAGATTGTCAATAAATAAAGGAAATGCGATCGGTTCAACCTACGGATATTCTGCTTGTGGATTGATTCTCTGTGGGCTGATCAATCAAATCGATCTAGGCTATCAATTTGGTCAACTAGCTTTACAATTGCTAGATCGCTTTGCATCACAAGAATTAAGGGCAAAGACTTTAGTGATTGTGCATGTATTTATCACTCATTGGAAATATCACCTTCAAGAAACGCTTCAGCCTCTGCTAGATGCTTACATTCTTGGCGTAGAGACAGGTGACTTTGAATTTGGGGCTTATGGATTGTGCATACACACACAATATCTTTACTTCTTAGGGAGAGAATTGAACTCTCTAGAACAGGAAATGTCAGAGTATGAAATCTTAGTTAATCAATTAAAACAACAAACAACTCTGAACTGGTTATATATCTATCACCAAAATATTTTAAATCTTTTAGGAAAATCTGCCGATCCTTGTCATTTAGTTGGTGAAATCTACGATGTAAATATAATGCTACCAATCCATATTGAGAAAGGCGATCGCACTTCTTTACATGCATTATATTTTCATCAGCTCGTACTTTGCTATTTATTTGAAAATAACACCCAAGCAATCGAACATGCCGATCACTCGAAACTCTATGAAGGTGCGGCGATTGGTCTAAGATCCTACTCGTCTTTTTATTTTTATGATACCCTTGCTAATCTAGCTATTTATAGCGATCTTGCGATCGCAAATCAAGCAAAAACCATGACTAGAATAGAAGAAAACTTAGCAAAAATTCAAATTTGGGCAGAACATGCACCAATGAATTATTTGCATCAACTACATCTGATCGAAGCAGAACGATATCATGTATCAGGACAAGTATTAGCAGCTATGGAAGCCTATGATCTGGCTATAGAGGGAGCTAGAGAGAATGGCTATCTTCAAGATCAAGCATTAGCTAACGAACTCGCTGCTAAGTTCTATTTAAAACAAAATCGTCTCATGATTGCGAAAGCTTATATGCAAGAAGCAAGATATCACTATTTGCAATGGGGAGCCTTAGCGAAAGTGCAGCATTTAGAGAATCATTATGCGATCCTATTTGAAAAAAGTTTGATTGACAAGAATTTAAGTCAAAGCTTATATGATAAATCGATCTCTAGGCAATCATCCCCTAATAATTCGGCATTACTCGATCTAGAAGCAGTGCTGCGCTCTTCCCATGCGATCACAAGCGAAATTAAGCTTGATCGACTCCTCAAAACATTAATGAATATTTTGATTGAGAATGCAGGAGCGCAAACTGGCTATCTATTATTGCCGAGAAGCTCCTCTCAGTCATCAATTCAAGATGACTGGTGCATTGAAGCAATCAAGACAATTAACTATGAGCAAGTAGTGGTGATGCAGTCGATCTCCATTGATTCCATCTCAGTTGACAACAACTTCTATGTTCCGATTTCCTTAGTTCATTATGTTGCGCGAACCAAAGAGAGCGTTGTGTTAAATAATGCGGCTCAAGTTGGTGATTTCCAAAATGATCCTTGGATCGTGCATTATCAGTCTAAATCACTGTTATGTATGCCCCTACTCAATCAGGGAAATATGACTGCAATTGTGCTATTAGAGAATAATCTGGTCACTGGTGCATTTACGTCAGAACGCCTCGAAATCCTTAACTTACTTTCCACACAAGCGGCTATCTCAATTGTTAAAGCTCGATTGTTACAGCAACAAGAAGAACTAAATCAGTCTTTGCAAGTAGAGATTTGCGATCGCAAAATAGCCGAAAAAGAACGCGATCGCGTAATTGCGATCATCCAAGCTTCCACCGACATTATTGGCATATCATCTCTACAGGGCAAAGGAATCTGGAATAATGCTCAGGCGAATAAAATTCAAGGACTAGCACCTGAGGCAGATGTATCTCAATTAACAATTCCGAATTATCATCCGCAATGGGCGCTAGAAATCGTTCAAAATCAAGGTATACCCGCCGCAGTCGAACATGGTATATGGATAGGAGAAACAGCTTTATTAACCCATGAAGGTATAGAAATTCCAGTTTCACAAATGATCATCGCCCATAAGTCTGCTCAAGGAGATGTGGAATATATCTCCACAATTATGCGCGACATCAGTGAAGCCAAGGAACGCGAAGCCGCCCTGAAGCGATCGGAAATGACATTACAAAATCTAGTCGCAGGAACGGCTGCGGTTACTGGTGATGACTTCTTCCCCGCTTTAGTAAAACATATTGCTGAAGCCTTGCATGTCAAGTATGCGTTGGTCACTCAAGTAGTTGGCGATCAACTTTATGCCTTAGCATTTTGGGCAAATGGAACCATGCAATCGCCAATTATGTATTTTCCAGCTTATACACCATGCGAGATCGCCTTGAGAAACGGCGAGTTTATCTGTGAGTGCTTTGTGCAGCAATTGTTTCCAAATGATGCCGACTTAGTAACTATGCAAGCAGAAAGCTACATGGGAATTTCTCTTAAAGATGCTGATGGTAATCCCATTGGCAATCTTTGCATTCTCGATACCCAACCTCTGCAAGAAACTGAACGGATTAGCAATATTTTGCAGGTGTTTGCAGCAAGAGCTTCTGCCGAATTGCAGCGTAAAGCCGCCAATGAAGCCCTATATGAACTTAACCAATCCCTTGAGAACAGAGTCATCGAACGTACTGCTCGGCTAGAAGCTGCCAATAAAGAACTCGAATCTTTCTCTTATTCAGTTTCCCATGATCTCCGCGCACCTTTGCGAGCGATTGATGGATTTTCGCGGATATTACAAGAGGATTATTGCGATCGCCTTGAGGGTGAAGCCCCTCGTTATCTCAAAATCGTCCGCGACAATGCTAAGCGCATGGGCGAGTTAATTGATGATCTGTTAAACCTATCTCGTTGGAATCGTAAGCAACTTTTGCGGCGACCAATTTTAATGAATGATTTTGTCCAACAAATATTGATTGACTTTCAAGTAGAAATAGAACAGCGTCAAATCAATTTAATCATTGCCGATTTGCCTAATTGCGAAGCAGATAACTCTTTGCTAACTCAAGTTTGGATTAATTTGATCGCCAATGCGATCAAATATACGGGAAAAATTACAAATCCTAGGATTGAGATTGGTTATCAAATAATCGATGAGCAAGGAGCGTACTTTATTCGAGATAATGGGGCTGGATTTGATATGCAATATGCTGACAAGTTGTTTGGAGTATTTCAGCGAATGCATCTTGAAAAAGACTTTGAAGGCACAGGTATCGGACTGGCGATCGTCCAAAGAATTATTCAAAGGCATGGAGGTCTGGTCTGGGCAGAAGCATCTATCAATCAAGGAGCCACTTTTTACTTCACAATTCCCGATCAATATACAAACTAATGACAGACCCAATTTCTGAGCAATTTTCCGATCAAAGTGTCTTTATCCTCTTAGTTGAAGACAATCCTGCTGATTCTGAGTTAGCGATTCGAGCCTTACGTCGTGGCAGAATTACCAATCAGATTCAACTACTAGAAGATGGGGCAGAAGCTCTTGATTTTCTCTTTTGTCGAGGAAAATATGCTCATCGTCAAATCACTGACCATCCGAAAATGATCTTGCTCGATTTAAAGTTGCCAAAGGTCAGTGGGCTAGAAGTTTTACGACAAATTAAAGCAGATCCCCGCACACAGATGATTCCCATTGTGGTGCTAACTTCTTCGGCTCAAGACAGTGATGTGATCGAGAGTTATAAGCTTGGTGTGAATAGTTATATTGTAAAACCCGTTGATTTTGAGCAATTTAATAAGGCTGTTGAGCAATTGGGATTTTATTGGGTTTTAATCAATCGATCGCCCCAAGTTTAAAAAGAATCAAGCCCAAAGAGTATAATGCGGCGCAAAGCGCCGCATTATACTCTTTGGGCTTTAGTTACTTCGGACGATGCGCGATCGCAATTGAAAGTAGCGATAATAGTGAAAGCAACTTTCGACTAATTTTCTAGAATCTGGAAACAAGGAGCTAAGCTCTCTTGTCTCTATATTGATATTAGTTGTAAACAAAAAATGACTGCGCTTAAGGATGGTTTCGTGAAAAAAGGAATACAAAAAGGTTTTATTAATTTTGTGGCATCTAGCCTTGTTTTGTGCGGTAGTCTCAGCGCGATCGTCTCTATTCCTTTGCTCGCGCCTTTCCCAGTCAATGCTCAATCTGACGAAGATACCAATATTCGCGTTTACAAGTCAGCTAGCCCAGCCGTCGTCTCAATTCAATCGGCGCGGGGTAATGGTAGCGGCTCGTTCATCGATTCTAAAGGATTGGTTTTAACTAACGCCCATGTCGTCAGAGGCGCAACTATCGTAAATGTGATCCTTAGCGATCAGCGCCGATTTCGTGGGGTGGTAATTGCTAGCAGTCGCAACCCTGATCTTGCCGTAATCAGACTAGAGGGTGTAACCACAAGTCTGCCCACGATTCAGATTGCTTCTTCTAGTGGCATTCAAGTAGGGCAGAGAGCTTTTGCGATCGGCAATCCTTTCGGACGTTTTGCGGGGACATTGACTACAGGCATCATTAGTCGCATTGATCGCGA
>CASBRC010000335.1 GCA_949128015.1 Synechococcales cyanobacterium PMM_0003 | reverse complement strand
CTGAGGCTGAGGAACGCCTCGAAAAAAATATCAGCAAACTTTGGGAAGCTTAGTTTTAGTCTAAACCCAAGTTTTATATCAAAGCCCCGCAAAGCGGGGCTTTGATATAAAACTTGGGTTTAGACTAAAACTAAGCTTCCCAAAGTTTACTGATATTTTTTTCGAGGCGTTCCTCAGCCTCAGCAAATACCTGAGCTGAGTTATCAAGCATTTCACCTGCATGAAGCTCAAGGATCTTCGTAGATAGGGCAATGCGATCGCGTGACTCGTCAATATCCACGACCACAGCCTTGATCATGTCGTTGATTTGAAATACACGGGTAGGATCGCTGATAGGCTTTTGGCTCATTTCTTTGACATGCAACAAGCCTGACACCCCAGAAAATTCTACAAAAGCCCCAAAAGGACGAATATTGGTAATCTTGCCAGTAATCAGTAGCCCCTTTGATAATTGGCTCATCGCGGCAAGCTTGGCGGCTTGACGGTTAGATAGCACCAATTTTTTGCGGGTCTCATCAGCTTCTAAAACCATTACAGGCAACGTTTTGCCAATCAATTTGGCGAGATCTGAGCTATCAGAAAGATGCGATCGCGGCACAAAGCCACGCAATCCCACACAATCAACAGTCACACCACCGCTATTTGTACCGATTACCTTAGTTTCAAAAACTTTAGAATCAGCTTGATAATCGCGGAGAGTTTGCCAAGCTTGCTTGAATAATAAACGGCGCACGGACAGCTTCACTTCACCATCAGCATTCTGGCTACTAATGATCAGAAATTCGTACTCATTGCCGATGGGAAAAGCCTCATCATTACTAGAGCGCGAAGCTCCACTGAGAGTTGCTTCTTCAATGGGAAGGAAACCTAACGATTTAGCGCCAATATCGACATAAATGCCACTACTTTCTACTGAGACAACCTTGCCCTTCACGGTTTGTCCCACGGCAAATTCGTAATTATGTTCGGCGAGGGCATTGGCAAAATCGTCGGCTGAAAATGGCTGAATATTTGTTGTGGCGTTCATGGATATCGATAAATATGCTAAAGATGCGAAGCATTGCTTGCGTGTATTTTAATGCAATTGTCTCACAGCGATATAAAGAATATGAAGTATATCGATCTTTTCCTAAAATCGCTACGCTTCTTAATATTGCGATCGCCTCTTTAGGCTTTACTTTATTACAGCTTTTGAACGAATGCATTAGACTAGTTAATATAGTTAAGTCAACCGATTACCGCATCGACGGGGCAATAAGGAGCGACAGGCAGTGATGTCTTCTGGAAAAAAAATCTTTTTGGCAACCTTCTGGCGGCGCGTCAAAACGACGGTCGTAAGTTTAGCAATATTGCAAAGTGTAGCGATCGCAGTACCAACGGCGGCGCGTGCTGATGCTGAAAGTACGGCAACCGTTAGCTACACAGATCTGCTCTCGAATGTAAAAGAAAATCGAGTCCAAAAAATCGATCTAGAAAGTAACGGTTTAGCTGCCGAAGCGACTTTTAAAGATGGACGCAAAGTCAGAGTTGATTTAATTGCTCGTGATGGCAATACCGAGTTGATGAAGGCTCTTAAAGAAAACAATGTCGATGTAGCTGTAAAAGCACCTCAACAGCCAACCTTAATTTGGCAACTTGCCAGTACATTTTTTGTACCAATGCTGTTGATCTTTATACTGTTGATGGTATTACGTCGCATCAGCAACGCCCCTGGCGGACCGGGGCAAACTCTCAGCTTTGGTAAGACTAAAGCAAGATTTTCGCCCGAAGCCAAAACGGGAGTCATGTTTGAAGATGTCGCGGGCATTGATACAGCAAAAGAAGAATTACAGGAAGTCGTTACATTTCTTAAACAGCCTGATCGCTTTACAGCAGTTGGCGCAAAAATCCCTAAGGGCGTATTGCTAATTGGTCCTCCGGGGACAGGTAAGACCCTCTTAGCCAAGGCGATCGCAGGAGAAGCGGGAGTTCCTTTCTTCGCGCTATCAGGTTCAGAATTTGTCGAGATGTTTGTCGGGGTGGGCGCTTCTCGTGTCCGTGACTTGTTTCAAAAAGCTAAAGACAACGCGCCATGCATCATCTTTATTGATGAAATTGATGCAGTCGGTCGTCAGCGTGGCTCTGGTATTGGCGGCGGTAACGATGAGCGTGAGCAAACTCTTAACCAAATGCTCACCGAAATGGATGGCTTTCAAGGTAATTCAGGTGTGATCGTGGTCGCTGCAACCAACCGCCCCGATGTATTAGATAGCGCGTTGCTCCGTCCCGGACGTTTCGATCGCCAAATTACCGTGGACTATCCCGACTATAAAGGTCGTCAAGAAATCCTCAAAGTCCATGCTCGCAATAAAAAACTCGAAGAAAATGTCTCACTAGAATCCGTTGCTCGTCTAACACCAGGTTTTGCAGGTGCTGATTTGGCAAATCTGCTCAATGAGGCTGCAATCTTAGCAGCGCGACGTTATAAAGAAGCAATTGGGGAGCTAGAAATTGCGGATGCGATTGATCGCATTACCATCGGTCTGACCATGAAGCCGATGCTCGATAGTTCCAAAAAACGTCTGGTTGCCTATCACGAAGTTGGTCATGCCCTTGTGATGACATTGCTCAAAAATGCATCTTTGCTAGACAAAATCACGATCGTGCCTCGCTCTGGCGGCATTGGTGGCTTTGCCAAGGGTGTTCCTGATGAGGAGTTTGGACTCGAATCGCGATCGCAGATTCTCGACACAATTACGATGATGCTTGGTGGTCGAGCTGCCGAGGAAGTTGTCTTTGGTGATGCCGAAATCACTACAGGCGCATCTGGAGATTTTCAACAGGTGGCAAGGCTGACTCGCCTAATGGTGACTCAGTTTGGGATGTCTGATCTAGGATTAGGCGCTTTAGAATCCGAAAGCGGTGAAGTCTTTTTAGGACGTAATTTTATGCCCCAAAGTGATTATTCAATCAAGCTGGGCGATCGCATTGATCGGCAAATTCGCCAGATTGCTCAAACCTGTTACGACACAGCCAAGCAATTGATCGAAGAGAATCGTGATTTGTGCGATCGTCTAGTCGATATTCTCTTAGACGTAGAAACCCTAGACGGTGAAGAGTTCCGTAAAATCGTCGCCGAATACACGCAATTGCCAGAAAAGAAGACTGCCTCAGTCAAGTTCTAGATAAACTCTAAGGAGATTTCTAGCAAAGGATTTACCCCACCCTAACCCTCCCCTTGCAAAGGGGAGGGAACAAGATTTCTGGTTTTCCCCCTTTCCAAGGGGGAATTAAAGGGGGTAATTCCGAATTGCGAGTTTTAAAAGGTATTTTCTTTCTTGGAAATGTCCTACATAAAAAAGGGAGCGCTCAGCGCTCCCTTTTTTATGTAACTGCAAGCTTCTGAAGCTTTACTTCAAAGCGTTGCCATGGTTTAGGCTCAATTATTTGTGTGGAAATATCATTGGCTGTAAATAGCGATCGCAAAGAATCAACAGAACCCTCAGCCTTGAGGATGTTCAACAATAAACCGCTATAGCTTAAATCACCACCCGCCGCCGTTGGCAACATCACTTGAGGCTTCAGCCATTTCGCTACCTGCACAGCTCCCTGCTGTCCTTTAATCACCGTGCCGATCAGCGGCAATTTCAAATCAATCGTCGGCGTAATCACGACATCAACAGGTGCAAACTCTTGAATAGCGGCTCCATGATAGCCATGGGGTTCGTAATAAATAGAAGTTCCTTCCACCAAATCTTTTAAAATATACCCATTTTCAAAGGTGTTTGGTCCAACGGGCGAGCCGATCACAGCTCGAATCTCTAATAGGTTGGGAATACTAAATACTTCACCATGAGCAAGCGCCGTAACTGCGGAATAGCCCAGTTCTTTGACAAGTTTGGCTGCGCTCGGTGAACCCACTACAGGAATTTGGTGATCGAGTTGTTTGAGCGTTGGGGGATGGGCATGATCAGGCAAACCCTGTGATAGCAAAATCAAATCAATATTTTGAGGAATTTCTCTTGGAGTAAGTCGCTCAGACTTAAAAAACCATGCAGCATTACCAAACATCAGTGCATCAACTAGCCAAGGATCTAGCAAAATGCGTTTGCCTGCAATCTCAATCAACCATGAATTACTATCCAGCCATGTCAAATACATAATTCTTTGAGTTGGTAATTTTCTATCTAATATTGTAACGAATTGTTTACAAACAAAATTAGGAGAAGTGCAAAACACTTCTCCTAATTTTTGACATAAAAAACCCGCAGGAGGCATTCTTGCGGGAAAAATTTATGTAGATACGTCGCTAGTGGATAAAGTATCTTTCTTTTTTCTTGTTTTAGTAGTGACTAAGCTCACATCAAAATTGCGATCGTTAAATGCTTTTACTGTGACAGTGATCACAGGTTTTATGAACGCTATGAACTGTTCTTAATCTGGACTGTACCGATTTTATGCTTTCTCAGCAGCTTTAAATCCACAATATAGCTGTTGCCAGTCAAAACCCAAGAGAGAGAGGCGGCGCTCCGCGCCGCCTTTCTCTCTTGGGTTTTGATTTGTCCTGATACAAGTGGCAGCAGCTATATCTGTTGTACTAATAAACACTTTTGCAGATCATCCTTAAACGTATAAAAAACTAAGGCTGTGTTTAAGTAAATCTAAATAGTTGTGTATGGATACAATCTTGTTAAAAATAATATCCAAAAAAAAGAGTCCTCTTGTGCGTTTTTTGGCGATCGCAATCGGGGCAGCGATATTTGCCGCATTTACGCCCACAATCGCCCATGCAGTCGAGACAGGCACATTAGAATCCCTCACCAAAACTACGAGTGAGTTAAAACTATCCGTTGATACGAGTTGGGTGCTGATCACGGGGTTTTTAGTGTTCTTTATGCAATGTGGATTTGCGATGCTAGAGGCGGGGCTAGTCAGACAGACGGGGGTTGTCAATACTCTTGCCGAAAACTTCATTGATGCGGCAGTTACCCTTCTAGCATGGTGGGTCACAGGATTTGCGATCGCATTTGGCACAACTAGCAATGGATTTTGGGGGATAGACGGATTCTTTTTAAATAATGCTTTTACGATTAGTAATGGCGCGATCGAATATGCGATGGGTGCAGGAGGCTCCACCGCCCCCGTCAACACATTGACCCTATTCTTCTTTCAGTTTGCTTTTTCGGCAACAGCCAGTACGATCACTACAGGCTCCATGGCGGAAAGAACAGAATTTAAAGGCGATCTAATCTATGCCTTTATTATGGGTGCGGTCATGTATCCCATCGTCGTACATTGGGTTTGGAACAATGGCGGCTGGTTGTATAAACTCAACTTTCATGATTTTGCAGGTAGTGCGGTCGTACATACCGTAGGTGGATGTACAGCTCTAGTTGGGGCTTATTTATTAGGACCACGTCCCGATCGCGTATGGGGACAAATTCCACCCGCCCATAATCTTGGTTATGCCACAATTGGCACAATGATTTTGTGGTTTGGTTGGTATGGCTTTAATGCAGGCTCGGCACTAACGTTAAGCAATCCAGGACTAGTTGGCTTAGTTGTGGTGAATACAACTTTAGCCGCATCGACTGGTGCTCTTGCCGCCATGCTCTATATTTACTTTCGCATCGGTCAGTGGCACTTATTTTGTGGGCTGAATGGTTCATTAGCGGGATTAGTTGCCATCACAGCAGGCTGTGCTTATGTCATGCCTTGGGCAGCAGCTTTGATTGGACTAGTTGCGGGCGTACTAGTACTGATCGTAGTAGACGTAATTGAGTGGTTTGAGATCGATGATCCTGTTGGTGCGTTTGCAGTGCATGGCTCTTGCGGCATGATGGGGACAATCGCTGTGGGGTTATTTGGACACCCAGCCCTAACGATCAATAAAAAAGCAGGCTTATTCTTGGACGGTGGGTTTGACTTACTTGGAGTCCAAATTGGTGGCGTAGTTGCGATCGCGATGTTTGCAGTTGCTTTCTCATTTGTAATGTTTGGTACACTCAAAGCATTCGGACTATTGCGAGTTAATGCTGAAGCCGATCGCATCGGGATTGATGTTTACGAGCATGGCGCATCTGTTTGGCCAGATGTCTATCCAATTGACGATCTCCAATATGGTGATGATGAAGAAAATTAAAAAGTAGAGGACGGCGCATGCGCCGTCCTCTACTTTTTAATTTTCTTCTGAGTTAATTTTGCTAGTATTATTCGGATAGCTTGTGCGGCTAAGACTAATTCCCAAGACTTTGTTTTATTTGTACTGAGCGGGACATTATTAAAGATATTGGCGACATCCATGACTCCTGATTTAGGCTGGCAACCAGAAACATTTGATCATATCTCCCCCTCGAATCATCAGGTATTAGTCGAGCAATTGGATTATTACAAATGCTTACTTGACGATTTGATGACTGTATCAATATCCCTATCTAGTACTGATAACTTAAGAGCTTTTTTAGAATCAGCATTAGTGACTACTCGCAAAATGACTACAAGTGATGCAGGTAGTATTTATCTAATTGATCGCTCTACCCCAGTGCATACAGTTTGTTTTGAAGTCTCTCAAAATGACTCACAGCCCAATCGATCGCTAGTCAACTTTGCAGTGCCGCTCAATCAAGATAGCATCGTTGGCTATGTAGCTCTAACAGGAGAGATACTGAATCTATCCGATGCCCATGATTTGCCTAATGATGCCGAATATCAACATCATAAGACTTTTGATTATGATATCGAATACCGCACTCGTTCGGTTTTAGCGGTTCCTATGTTTGATTCACAAAAAAGAACGATCGGCGTTTTTCAGTTAATAAATCGTAAGATTCAAGATATTTCAATTACGATGGAAAATGTTCAAGAAATTACCCTTGCATATTCAGCTTTAGATGAAAAATTATTGCTTGCGATCGCAAGTCAAGTATCTATATACATTGAGCGATCGCAGCTTTTAGGACAAGTATTTTAATCATAAAGACTAGGGAATCTCTTCTGTATTTAAGTATTTATACTCATTAGTAAAAAGTTGATCTCAAGGAAGTATAAGGAATTCCCATCTTTTCCTATAAGATTTAACATAGGATAAATTATTAGATATTTATACGGAGATTATTTATTTATGCTCACTTTAAAAATAGTGGTCTATATCACTGTCATATTTTTCATCAGCTTGTTTGTATTTGGCTTCCTCAATAGCGACCCATCACGCAACCCCGGTAACAGGGATCTCGAATAGTGACCAACCCCTCCAAAGCTAGCTCTGCTGAATCTCAATCTTCAAATCGTCCCAAAAGTAATGACTGGCGATTGATGTTGAGTTTATTGCCTTATGCCAAGCAAAACTCTAAACAGCTTGTCACATCGCTGATTTTGCTTGGGCCTCTCTCGATCGCTAGTGCTGTCCAACCAATTCTGGTGCAGCAGGCAATCGATGGTCCAATTAAAAACGGTGATTTGTTGGGTTTACGGTGGATTTGCTTAGTCATCCTATTGACGATCGCCGTTCGCCTTGCGTTTCAGGCATGGCAGGGCTACTTAGTGCAAGAGGTTGGACAAAAAATCACAGCCAATATCCGCGCTGATTTGTTCCGTCATGTCACATCTTTATCAACTAGTTTTTTTGATCGCACACCCGTTGGGAAACTGATTACACGATTAACTAGTGATGTCGAAGCTTTAGGTGATGTCTTTGCTACTGGGGCTGTGGGCGTACTTAGCGATCTTGCGGCAATTGGTACGATCGCTATATTTATGTTTTTGCTGCGCTGGGACTTAGCTCTATTGCTACTAGCGATGGTCATTCCAGTTACCGCCTTAATTATTTATTTTCAGCACGAATATCGCAAAGCAAATTTCACGGCTCGCGATCGGCTTTCAGAACTTAACTCGATCCTGCAAGAAAATATTATTGGCGCAAATATTGTTCAATTATTTCGCCGCGAAAATTTTAACTCTGCTCAACATCTCAAAGTCAACAAGCAATATGCTGATGAGGTAAACCGTACTGTATTTCACGATTCCGCCGTATCAGCCACTCTGGAATGGGTCGCGCTAGTTGCGATCGCAGGAGTACTTTGGCTAGGCGGCGGACAAATTATTCAAAAGAATCTCACCTTTGGCGAACTTTCCGCTTTTGTGCTGTTCTCACAACGTCTTTTCGATCCAATCCGTCAACTCGCCGAAAAATTTACCACGATTCAAGCAGGATTTACGGCAGTTGAACGCATCAACGCAATTTTGCAAGAGCCAATCGAAATTCGCGATCCTGAATATCCCAAAACTTTACCCCTTGATGGTACTGGCGAAATTTGCTTCGACCATGTGTGGTTTGGTTATAAGCCTGATGATTACGTCCTTAAAGATGTCAACTTCACCTTAAAGGCAGGTGAAAAAATTGCTCTCGTTGGTCCCACTGGTGCGGGTAAAAGTTCAATTATTCGCCTTTTATCGCGTCTGTACGAACCCACAAAAGGCAGGATTTTGATTGACGGAATCGATATTCGCGATATTACTCAATCAGAGCTTCGGCGATGTGTTGGCGTAATTTTACAAGATGCTTTTTTATTCTCTGGTGACATCAAAGACAACATTACACTTGGAGAGGATTATGCGATCGAGCAGGTGGTCGAAGCCGCCGAGTTAATGAATGTCGATCGCTTTATTCAAGATCTACCCCAAGCCTACTTTACGCAAGTGCGTGAGCGCGGCACAAATCTCTCTGGTGGACAAAAACAGTTACTAGCCTTTGCCAGAGCCGCAATTCGCGATCCACGAATTTTAATTCTGGACGAAGCGACGGCTAGTCTTGATGTCAGCACCGAGTTTTTGATTCAACAAGCCTTAGATCGACTTCTGATTGATCGCACCACGATCATCATCGCCCACCGCCTATCCACAATTCGCAACGTCGATCGCATTCTTGTACTTAAGCAAGGCGAAGTGATCGAATCTGGTAGTCATGAGCAGTTAATTGCTAAACATGGTTTATACGCAAGTCTCTACGAACTAGAGATGATGGCAACTCATTAAAAGTGCCACATTATTATTATTGTATTGGATAAAATTTGGCATCAGCAGCTAGTTCCAGTGCGATCGCTTTCTGCTCTGGTTTCCCAAGAGGAAAACCTTTAATATTGGCATGATTGGGATTTTTTGGTGTTGGGTCTTTAACTACCTGTAACGAACCAACTTTACATTTAATCGCCTGAATGTCAGCCCTACCATAAAGAGTTTTATTTAGTTCTTTAGCTGTTTCCTCACCTAATGCCAGCACTTCTTCAATGTTTGCATCAAGGTATCTGGTTAACGATAATTCCTGATAAGGGTGTGGCATAAATAGATCGGCTTTAACAGTTTTATTGCTGCGAAGGTGATTACTTTGCATTACATATCGTGCTAGGAGTTCATCATCGCTTACATCAGGCACACGGTTAGCATCGATCATGCTTTTTAAACCGTTATTCCTTTAACTTCCTTGATCAATTCCAAAATATGTTGAGGTATTTCTCCCCAAAAATAATCTGATCCCCGCTCAGATCTAGTTCCAAAGAGGGCGGCATAATACAACATACCTTCAGGGCTAATGCTAACTGACAGTATCCAGCGCGGACTGCTGTACCACTCTAGGGTTAAATGACCATCTGGTTCAGCCCCAACTGAGGGTAAAGGGAAACCTAATGGTAGTGCCTCAATAAACCAGTAGGTCTTAATTACAGTTTTTTCTTGAACAGCAAAGGCGTTATAACCATCCCAATCTGCGAATTTACATTCTTGCCAAAAGGTATATAGCTCGTTATAAGCTGATTGCTTACCCAAAGTCACAGACTGGTCAAAGTACCCTTTTTGCTTTTGGGTAGTTGTGTCAATATAACCAGCAGTTTCTGTATTTCCTCGTATTGCTGTAATCATGACTCAACTCCAAAATTATTTAAGGCGGTATTAGTTATATTACTGAAGAATATTTTATTCTTAAACCAACGCATTTCAGCTAGTTGTTGGTTTAAATTATCCCGAATACTAGAAACTTCATTTGTAAAGACATCAATATCTATAATCAACGCTTGCTCATTTCCTACTCCAGTTTGATTAGGCTGAATAGTGCGAACTAAGTTAATTTGATAGGGATAACCACTAGCTTGATAAGTGTCTTGATAAAAAAACGATTTTGGGGAGATTTCTAGCCCAGAAAGTATATATGGCTCACTTGTAAGATAGGTTGAGATTGACTCGTCTTGTTTTAAAAGAATTCGGTTAATGAAACGGACTCCTAATCGGTGAATCGTTTTGGGATCTGCTAATTCTACAAAGATATCCCAAATCCTTAAGGCTTCAGCCGTAAGAATTTCCCAGCTTTCATAGGAATTAACTTTGCTAAAAGCAATCCCAGTATGAGTGAATTGAACTACATAATTTTTAGAGGTATTCTCAAGTCTAAAACCATTCCATTGTGTATTCTGTGAGAATTGAGCTATCTCTTCAGGCATCTCTATTTTAACCTCTATACCGTACTGAGGTTGAATCGTGGTGTAATCAGGCAAACTCTTGGCTAAATTTTCCTTTAATAAGGCTTGATCTAATATGTTGCTTGCATGAGCCTCCCAATAAATCACGGCTTCTAGGATCGGCGAGTGAGTTAGCCTTGGAAATTCTTCGTTAAGATTGGGGGCAAACTGAGGTAGCGCAGACATGATCTTAACCTCTGACAAGTTATTAGTTTCTAATTATTTTTCATGGCGCGTTCAATTTCGCGCTTATCATCTTTTTTCTTCATGTCTTCGCGCTTATCGTGAAGCTTCTTTTGCCGTACCAGTGCCAGATCGACCTTAATCCAACCTTCTTTTTGATAAACCTTGAGCGGTATTAGAGTCAACCCTTTCTGCTGAACGTCTACGATCAACTTGCGGATTTCATCCTTATGCAAGAGCAATCGACGGGTGCG
>CASBRC010000334.1 GCA_949128015.1 Synechococcales cyanobacterium PMM_0003 | reverse complement strand
GCCGCACCCTTAGCTGACTGCATGCGATTAAGTGCCATCGATCCAGACGCATCTACTAAGAAAATCGTCAATGCTCCCGCCTTACGCGCTAACTTTTTCGCCCGAATATCCACATCCTCAACGATGACTTTGCGATGGGGTTGGCGCAACCTTCTCGCTTTTTGATAGGGAGCCGAGGCGCGGAGGGTAGCATCGACAGCAATGCGATCGCTTTTACCTTGAGGTAAAACTGGCTTAATGTAACGTCCCCTTTCTTGGGAATAGATAATATTGCGCGTACCCGACCGCCCTTGCTTTTGCATCGACTGAGCAAAAAATAGAACTTCAGGATCGAGAATTACCCCTTCTGGATCGAAGACAAACTCTTCAGGAATTTCAGGCGCTTCATTTTCTTGTTCAGGTTCATTTTCCTGATCCTCTTGATCTTGATCCTGTTCTTCTTCTCCCTCATCCTGATTTTGAGGCGGTGGCGGTGGAGCTTGTTGCTGTTGTTGCTGTTCGGGTTGTTGTTGCTCTGGTGTGAGAGGCGATCGCGGCACGATTACCAATTCCACAGCTTGGCGCAAATCATCAGCATTAACCTGAGTTCGACTTTCAAGAGCCGCCGCCGCCTTGGCTACTCGTAGAGCAAACAACTCAGCCCGATGTCCCTGCACCCCACCACGCACCGCTTCGGCTACTAGATATTGAATCTGCGCTCTAGAAATCGTCACATCGGTGAGCCATTCTCGCGCCAAAATAATCTGTGTCCGCAGATCGTCAATATCAGCATCATAGCTACTCAAAAAGGCTTCAGGCGAATTAGCGTAGCCCAACACCATATCCACTGCTTCCACTCGCTGATCGAGGGATAGAACTCCATCAGCAGACAGATTGATGGCAATTCGATCCATCAGATGTTCGCCTAAGATGCCCTCTTCTGGGTTATAGGTAGCAATTAGCAATGGCTGACAAGGATGTTGATAACTAATGCCTTCGCGTTCGACTTGGTTATAGCCTGTGGAGAGAACGGAAAGCAATAGATTAGAGATTTGCGGATCGAGTAAATTAATTTCGTCAATATAGAGAACGCCACGATGAGCCTCCGCTAAAATTCCTGGTTGGAATATTGTCTGACCTTCGCGTACCGACCGACTCACATCCACCGAACCAATCAGCCGATCTTCTGTAATTCCCAAAGGGATTTGGATAAAGGGCGCAGGAATAACTTTTGTGGCAATTTCGCTATTGTCTTTGTCCTTCATGGCTTTGACTAATGCGTCATCCCAAGTATCAGGATTGGTCGGATCGCAATTGCTCAAAGACTCAACGGCAACTTCGATGGGAGGCAGTAGAGCATGGATGCCACGCGCTAGCACTGACTTTGCTGTGCCTCGTCTACCTGCGAGGGCGATGCCGCCGATCTTCGGATCGATCGCTGCTAGCAGTAAAGCGGTTTTAATCGCTTCTTGACCGACCACAGCCGCAAGGGGAAATGTGATAGGAGTATTTGATGTGTTTGTGGTTAGGTTAGGCAGCGAAGAGACCATTTATCGACTTAGTGAGTTAGAGAATATAAAAAATTAGGAAATGAAATTTTAAGCTTCGCGTCAATTATAGCGTTTAGATGGGGATAATCCATGCAATGGAACTAGTGACTGTGATAGTGATCACCGAATTATAGAGATCCCATCCGCTTAATTTTCTGTTGTCAATCACCTATAGACATAGATGTCAGTCACATCAATATTTTTGATTTTGGCGGAAACTTGTTTGTGTAGAAGTAGTCGTAAAGGAACAAAGATATATCGTGCAAAACACGATTCATTGCCACTCAAGCAACTAGTTCTATTTTTATCAAAATATACGCCTAGGAAAAAATCATGCATAAGAGTGTAATTAGACATTTAGTCAGCCGCGCCCTGCTCATTAAACGGCTTACCCCTGAACTGGAAAACATGATTAACCAAGAACTTTCTGAGCAAGGACATATTACTGATCCCGACTATGAAGCTTTGGAATATCTCATGCAAGCAGTTGATCAAGGAAAGATTCGTCAAGTTAGCTAAAAATAGCCAAATAAGAGACTGGATTTCATTGCTAAAGCTGTAGACTAGGATTGCAAAATTTGAAGTCTTGCATCTATGGGGTATCTGACCTATTCTCGGCTACGTTATCAACTCCGATCGCAATCTCGTCAGATCGTTTACTGGCTGCTTTTTTGTGGGTTAGCAGTTCTGATTGCGATCGCAATAAATGCTTGTCAATCTGAGGCTGGGATCGTCCCCCCCTTACCACAACATCCAGATATTCAAGTATTTTTCAACCAAAATCAAGCCGCTAAGTATACCGATCCATATCGTAAAATCGAACGTCTCGGCGACAATCTTGAAAGAGTACTAATCGATAATGTTAATAAATCTAAATTAAGTCTTGATATTGCTATCCAAGAATTACGTTTACCTAATATCGCCAAAGCAATTGTCGATGCAAAATTGCGTGGTGTAAATGTAAGGCTAATTCTTGAAAATAAATATAGTCGGGCTTGGAGCGAGGTTACCCCCAATCAAGCTGAGAAAATGAATTCTCGCGATCGCGATCGCTATAAAGAATTTCAAAAGTTTGCCGATATTGACCAAGACGGACGCTTAAGTGAAGATGAACTGGATCGTCGTGATGGTTTGCGGTTTATCAAAGTCACTAATGT
>CASBRC010000333.1 GCA_949128015.1 Synechococcales cyanobacterium PMM_0003 | reverse complement strand
GCCTATTTATGGTTTGGGTGATCCAGATAATTTTTTGAAAGTGCCGCTTCGCGGCACTTTCAAAAAATTGTCTGGGTTTTAGCTTTGCGATCGCCAGTTGGTACAATAGTAAATTATTATTTAAGATAAAGATTTTAAACATCACACATTTAGAGGACTGTTATGGCAGGTACTACTGGAGAACGCCCATTTTCCGACATTATTACTAGCGTTCGTTATTGGCTAATCCATAGCCTTACCATCCCTGCGCTGTTTTTGGCAGGTTGGCTATTTGTAAGCACAGGCTTGGCTTATGACGTATTTGGCACACCACGCCCCAACGAATACTACAGTCAAGATCGTCAGACTGCCCCTCTGGTAACCGATCGCTACAATCCCGCCAAAGATATCCAAATGGGTAAATAGCACTTGGATCGACTTTTTCGTTGCTTTTTAGCTCTCAATTTAAGCTTTAAACCAACGAGTACAAACTAATATCTCAAAAGTAAACTACTTAGCTGTCATGTCCAATCCTAATCAACCCATTCAATATCCTGTATTTACTTTCCGTTGGCTAGCAGTTCATGGGCTAGGCGTTCCTACCGTATTTTTTATCGGTGCGATCGCAGCTATGCAATTTATTAGCCGCTAATCGAAATTAATTCTAGTTTTGATTTCTTCTAAAAACGAAACTTTTTACTTTTACCATATACCTTCTTCCTTTTTACCTACCTATGGCTCCTAAAAATCCTAACAGCCAACCTGTAGAGTTGAACCGTACTTCTCTCTTCTTGGGACTACTGCTCATTTTCGTTACTGTTCTACTTTTTTCCAGCTATTTCTTCAACTAGTTTTGCGTAGAGATTGATTACAAGAATCTCAAATTCTTGAATAATCTTTTGCTTCTCAATTCGATTTGCAATTCATTTCATAACTGATGTTACGTGGAAAGAAAATGCACCACATCCCCCAAACCCTTCTCCTTGCAAGGAGAAGGGGAGCCAGAGTTTTTTCTTGTTCCCCTCTCCTTTGCAAGGAGAGGGGCTAGGCGTTGCTCTGAGCCTGTCGAAGGGGGTGAGGTTTTTAAGAGCTTCCACGTAACATCATTTCATAAAAATCATTTTTATCTGGAGACTTAATTTATGCTTCAAAATGGACGCATTCCACTTTGGCTAGTTGCAACAGTTGCTGGTACTGGCGTACTAGTTGTTGTCGGTCTATTCTTTTATGGCTCTTATGTTGGTCTTGGCTCCGCAAGCTAAATCCCTATAAAAAAGAGGGGGGCGCGTAGCGCCCCCCTCTTTTTTATGACATACCTAAAATTGCTTTTTTGTAAGCAGGGCGTTCGCTTATACGTTTTAGATAATCATCGATCGCAGGATAGTCAGCGTAAGACATTTGCACCATCATAACCGCGTATCCGAGGATTGATCCAACCGCTACATCTGACACTGTGAAGGTTTCGCCAGTAATGTAAGGCTGATTAGCGAGAATTTTATTTAAGCCACCAAGCAGTCTTGGAGTTTCTTTCTCGCGACTTTCGGCAACAAATAGTCCAGTACCAAGTGTAGAGTTAGCAAACAGTAACCATTGAGATGCGATCGCTCTTTCTTGTAATGTCTTCAGTGGGTCGTATTTTTCGGCAAGGTACAGCATGATTGCTCCTGATTCCCAAACAATAAAACCATCATCATCGATCGCAGGGACTTTGCCGAAAGGATTAATTGCTAAAAATTCGGGCTGTAAATGCTCGCCTAAGTGCATATCAAGCAATTGAAACTCGTAGGGAGCTTGCAATTCTTCTAGATACCATTGCACGATTGATGCCCGACTTCGCGCACCACCATAGAGTTTAATCATCGTTTTCTCTGGTAAAGGTTGCAGACAAATTTTTGAAAGTGCCGCAAAGCGGCACTTTCAAAAATTTTTCTGGGTTTCATGGCAGCGCAAAGCGCTGTATTTGCAGAGTAGTATATAAGATTGAGGGGGCGCATCGTGTCAACCTGATCCGATGGTTTTACAAATTGCGTAATGGAGTTTCTTGACCGTAGATAAACTTCCGTTCGAGATTTTTGCAGATTAGCCATACTGCGATCGCAATTACCGCAGGAAAGGCACTAAGCAAAATCAAAGTTAAATTAGCTGGTGCAAAGAAGAAGCCAATTAAAGGGCTGGCTGTCCATGAGATCGCCGCAATCACGATACTTATATTTTTGATTTTGCGAGTATTTTTTAAAGCTTGGCTGCAACTCGCACATTTAGACGTATGGGAATGATAACGATCTAAGAGAACTTCTTTAACTAAAGGTTCGGCAAGTTGTTTACCCGCAAATGGATTAGCGTCATAACGATCTATCCATTTACGCAGTTCCGAAACGTAGGTGTCAGCTTGGGTTGCCAAATAGAAAGCCTTTGCATAACTACTATTACCTTCTGTCTTGGCGATCGCCTGTTCGAGATAGCGCTCTTGGTAGTGTAGGAAAATTTGATCGTCTTCAAGAATTCCATTCTGTCCAATATGCGAATACCAACGCGGCGTAATGCCAATAAAAAATCTTGGTATTGCAGAATTAAATTGAAAGGGAAATCTGGCAAACAATCGACATTCTCCTTTGCGAGTAGGTGTTGCGTAGACAACGGTGATCGTACGACCAAATTGTTTGGAAGTGAGGTCATGCCACATCAATGCAGGTGCGACAAAAGTAGTATCTTGTTGACCTAACTTACCTCGTCTAGGGCCTTCTTCCCATTTGCCCTTAAATCCATTTTTATTAGTTTCGAGAAGTTCTAAGATCATCGGCGCAGCATTGGCACGATTGCCGACTGATTTGTGATGGGTAAATGGAAGATGACTAGCATCAAGGACATTTTCTAGAAGCGTTAGTGCATCATAGGGAAGGTCGCGAAAGGTTCCGAAAAGAGTCCATTTCCCAGTATCAGTTTCAAGAGCATCGACAATCGGAATCTTGACTTGGAGAGCATTTTCGGGATTGCCAGCATAAATAAATAATAACCCTTGACGTTCAGCCGTTGGTAGTGCCGAGACACAAGCCCGTTTAGATGTATGGGCAGTTCCGCCTTCGGGCTGTTGAGGAATGCGATCGCAACTTCCATCGCCTTTAAACGCCCAGCCATGATAGGGACATTCTAATAAACCATCTTCAGCAATTCTACCTTCCGATAGAGGTACGAGCCGATGGGGACAGCGATCGTCAAAGGCTTTCCATGCATTTGTTTGGCGATCCCACCAAATCACCAGATCGCGCTCTAGCAAGGTGAATTTAGCAGGTTTGGTTTTATCCAAATCTTCGACATAAAAAACGGGATACCATACCTCTTGCCAATCAAAGCGTTCGGGATCTTGTCCACCCGCAGGCAAAATCTGCAATTGCTCTGGTAATTGCAGATTATTGTTGGTATTAAGATTGTCGCTAAGCAGGGTAGTTGCAGTCATAGCTACTAGTTGGATCTCATTGTAAAGTTATGTATAGTTTAGCTTGCGATCGCAGAAGTTGGTAGCGTTTTCCAACGTAGGTAGGCAAAAGAAACCCAAAGCCCAAAAAGCTGTAGCACACGCTGCGCGTGCGCTACAGCTTTTTGAGCTTCTTAAACTATTGATGCTGCGGATTTAACTGCATAGCGATCGCTTGTCTTGCCAATAGCAAATTTAAAAGAATCGGACAAGGTTTTGTTAGATTGAGTGCTAAAGATGATCAGCCCCACTAAGCAAAGTCCTGTTGCGATCGCAAAGATATTAGTTATTCCCACAACCCCAATCAGCTTACCCATAATTGGTCCCGCAAAAGCAATTCCAATATCAAAGCCGAGCCATGTCATGCCAAATACATAGCCACGCTCTTGGGGAACTGTACGATCGGCAAGCAAAGCCACGATCGCAGGAATTGTGATTCCTGAACCAATTCCTTCCGCAACTCCCGACAAGAGAAACTCATAGCCATGACTAGCAAAAAAGATAATTCCCATCGATACAGCATAAAAGAAGATACCAATCGAAATGAAGATTCCACGTCCCCATTCATCACTTAATCTCCCAACTGGAAACCGAATAATAAATCCCGACAATGCTGCTGCCATATAAAATAAACCAGCATTTAGAGCAATATTTTTCTGCTGCATCAAAATTGGCATAAAAGCACTGAGCGTTCCAAAAGCTAACCCCACTAGCAAGAGAATCGTCGAAGGAACTCTGACTCGAGGATTAAGGAAAGTTTGCCAAAATCCTGATTTAGCCATATTTGCCGATGCGACTTGGTGATTGACTTGGCGATCGATTTGGCGATCACCTGTATTTCCTTCAGTTTCGATTTGTGCTGTCAGCAATAGCCCTGCAAAAGCAAGTAACGATGCTGATAAAAATAGAGGTTGATATCCCCAAGCTTCATACATCAAACCACCAATCGCGGGGCCAAAAGCTAAACCTAAAGGATTGACTAAGCTCATATAGCCAATCACTTCACCACGCTTCTCAATGGGAGCAAGGTCAGAAACTAGAGCGCTATAACTTGAGGCAAAAGCCGCGATACT
>CASBRC010000332.1 GCA_949128015.1 Synechococcales cyanobacterium PMM_0003 | reverse complement strand
CGAGTAAGCGCATCGAGTGCGCCAAAGGGTTCATCCATTAATAGAATTTGTGGATCGATCGCTAGGGCGCGAGCAATGCCAACCCGTTGTTTCATACCGCCAGAGAGTTCATGGGGATGTTTTTTCTCGGCTCCCTTTAAGCCAACCAGTTCGATGTATTCGTATACACGACTTTTGCGATCGGCTAGGGACATCTTGGGATAGACTGTCTCGATCGCGAAGTGTAAGTTTTCGGCAACCGTTAGCCAAGGCATCAGCGCATAGTTTTGAAATACGACACCGCGATCGGGTCCAGGAGCATAAATTTCTTCGCCATTAATGCAGATTGAGCCATTGGTAGGTGTCGTTAAACCTGCAATCAAGTTTAGAAGCGTAGATTTGCCGCAACCAGAAGGACCAATGATGGAGACAAAGGTATTGGGAGCAATATCAAAACTAATATCCGCTAAAGCTATATAGTCTTTAGAAGTCTTACGAGTTAAGCGATTAATCAAACCACTTCTACCGCGATAGACCATTGATACATTACGAATAGAAATTTGTGATTGGCTAGTTTCGTTTTCTAGCACAACCTTTTGCACTGAAGTCACACTCATACTTGCCTCCCAAAAGACACCCATTGCTGTAACAATCCAAACATGCGATCGATAATCATTCCGACTGCACCAATCACAAGAATGGCAGTGATAATGCTAGTAATACTGAGGTTATTCCATTCATTCCAAACGAAGTAACCCAAACCAGTTCCACCGAGTAAAATCTCGGCAGCAACGATAACTAGCCATGCAATACCCGCGCTAATTCGCATTCCTGCGACAATGCTAGCAGCCGAGGCAGGCAAAATTACTTTCGTAATCGTGCGCCATTGGGAAGCTCCAAGGGTACGAGTTACATCGATATAGGTCGGATCGACATTGCTGACACCAAATTTAGTATTAATCAATGTCGGCCAAAGGCTAGTAATTGCAATTACAAAAATTGCCGTACTTTCGGAATCTTGTAATAGTCCTAATCCAATTGGCAACCATGCTAATGGAGAGACTGGCTTGAGGATTTGAATAAATGGATCAAAGGCTTTAGAGGCAACAGGAAATAGACCAATTAAAACGCCAGTGGGAATCGCGATCGCCGCACCAACACTAAAGCCAATCGTCACGCGGCGTAAGCTGGTGAGCAAATGCCAACCAATGCCTTTATCGTTAGTTCCTTTTACATAAAAGGGATCAGATATCCATCCCCAAAAATCTGTAAAGGTAGTTTTTGCAGATGGCATTAGTGGCGAAAACCAGCCAGAGTTTGCGCCATATTCCCAAAATGTCAATAACATGCCAAGTATTACCAGAAACAAGGCAAATGCTTGGTAATCTTGGGTAGGCAATACGCGCTGAATGATTGCCATAACTGGATTTGAGCGCGGTCGAGATTTAGGTGCTGGAGGAGAATAATTCATAAATTTCCTAAATAATAATGTTTGGGAATCATTGAAGAATTACTTTTTAAAATGCTGAAATGTGCGACGCGAAGCGTCGCACATTTCACTAAAATTAAGCCTTAAACTGTTTAATCTGCTCTTCCACATAGGCTTCAGGCTTAGCAGGATCGAAAGTGTCAAACTTGAGCTTCTCAATACGCTCATTTTCCGTAGGCGGAGTTTGCCCTAATTCCTTAGCCAACTCACGAGCTAAGTCAGTCTGATAAATTTGGTCAGCAATAGTCGTGTAATCAGCTTTATCCTTGGGCATTAAATCCCAACGCACTGCTTGAGTAGAAATCCACTTAGCAAAACTCTTCCAAGGGTAGGGATCGAAGCCGATGCGATCGGGAACATCAAGAGTATTACCCTGACCATCTTCAAATTTGCCAGTAAGTACGGCTTTAAGGACTGCTTCAGGTTGGTTGAGATAGTTTTTGCCCGCGATCGCCTTTGCAATTTCTTCGCGATTTTTCGGATCGTTCGCGTAACTTGCACCATCGATAATCGCTTTATTGACTGCTCGATAGGTATTAGGATTAGTATCAATCCATTTCTGACTAGCCGCAAATGCACAGCAGGGATGTCCTTGCCATAGATCTTTAGTCAACAAATGGATAAAGCCAATCTTGTTGAAAACAGCGCGTTGGACAACGTTATCAGGCATCAGATAAGCATCCAGTTGCCCTGCGGTCATCTTCGCGATCGCATCGGGTGGTGGAATTACTTGAATCTGAACATCTTTATCAGGATTAATGCCACCAGATGCAAGATAATATCGCAGCAGCAAATTATGCATCGAGAAAGCAAAGGGAACACCAATGCTAAAACCTTTGAAATCTTTGGCATCTTTAACTTTGCCGAGATGTTGCTTCGCCACTGCGATCGCTTGACCATTCACGTTCTCAATACTAGCAAGCTTCACAGGAAATGCAGTCGAACCTAACCCCAGAGACATGGAAATTGGCATTGGCGAAAGCATATGATATGCATCTAACTCACCCGCGATCGCCGAGTCACGCACAGCCGCCCAGCTAGGCATTTTCACCAATTCTACCTTCAAGCCATACTTGGAATAGAATCCCAAAGGCTCCGACATAATAATCGGAGTCGCGCAGGTGATTGGGATAAAACCAACTTTTAAACTTGTTTTCTCAACACCAGCAGGAGGCGTGTTGGGCGTATTCGTTGTAGCTCTAGATGGAGTTTCGGGAGGAGCCGAAGGGCAGCCAGTCAGAGTAACTACAGCCGCAGCCGCCGCTACCTTAATCAAGAACTCACGACGACGGAAGGTACTAGATTGGAGAGCGTCGCCAAAAAATTCCTGAGCTTGGGGACCAAAAGCGGCGCTAAATGCTTCTTCTACGCCGCCAGCGAGTTTGATCAAGTCATAGCAAATCCGTTTTTGACCATCAGTAGCATCGGCAAAAGCGCCTTGCTCCAATAATTGCCATAGGTCAGCTTTCATGGCATTGGTTTCCCATGATTGCGCCAATAGCTGAGCGCGATCGGAGTAATGTCCCATCCGAATTAGGTCATTTACCAATTCCGCAGGATCTTCAGGCATCCCTTCCATAACGCGCTGATG
>CASBRC010000331.1 GCA_949128015.1 Synechococcales cyanobacterium PMM_0003 | reverse complement strand
TGAAACAAAAGCACAAAGAAACAGCGCATAGCCGATCGCACTTTCTTTAATATTGCGATCGCGACGCTGATAGAGATCGAGATCTTCAACTGGGGGAGTTACGGGACTTGTCATAAAGGTTCCTAAATCAAGTGGATCAAAAGTCAAAGCCCCTCTTTCATCTTAGCTACTCCTTTCCCAGCCAAGAACTAGCGTTGCGGCGCTAATTCTTGGCTGGGAAGAGAGTAGAAGGGCTTCGCTCAAAATAACTCAAAATTATTTCAAGTCTTTTGCCAACAATTCAGCGATCGGGACTCCAGCAGGAGCATCCATAAAGGTTGAACCTGTCTTGACAGCGCTTACACGCTCCAAAATCTTGGGTAACGCATCGGCAGGAAGGGGAATATAACCCACTTCTTTAACAACCTGAATATCCTTGAAATAGTAGTCAACAAAAGCCTTTACTTCAGGACGAGCGAGCGACTTCTTGCTGACATAAATCAACAAAGGACGAGACAATGGTGAATATTTACCACTATTAATGTTTTCAGCAGTTGGTGCGACACAACCCTTGCCACCGTCGATTTCGACAGCTTTCAAGGTCTTAGCGTTTTCTTCGTAATAAGCAACTCCAAAGAAACCTAAACCACCTTTATTTCCTTGAACACTTTTAACGATGATGTTGTCATCTTCGCTAGGTTGGAAATCAGTGCGGCTTACCTTTGATTTACCATTAATAGCTTCGGTGAAGTAGTCAAAAGTACCTGAGTCGGCACCTGGTCCAGCCAAAGAAAGAGGGGTATCGGGAAAATCAGGACGAATTTGATTCCAATTGCTGATTTTGCCCTGTGCATCTGGAGACCACATGGTTTTGAGTTCAGCAGTGGTCAGGCATTTTGCCCAAGTATTTTCATTGTTAACAACTACGGTTAAACCATCAACGGCAACAGGTAATTCAACAAACTCTACGCCATTCTTTTTACAATCCTCAGCTTCAGCTTTTTTGATAGGACGAGATGCATTAGAAATATCAATATCTCCAGCGCAGAATTTTTTGAAGCCCCCGCCAGTACCGCTTGTACCGACAGGAACTTTTACGCCAGGATTTGATTTTGCGAAGTCTTCAGCAACAGCTTTGCTAACTGGGGCAACAGTGCTAGAACCATCAATGGTGACGTTACCAGATAGATTGGATGCTGCTGGTGCAGGATCTTTCATTGCTGTTGTCTCTGCGGGCGTAGTTGCACCAGTTGTGGGGGTTGTGGGAGTGCTACCGCCGCCACAGGATGCTAGGGTTGCGGCTAGTGTAACGCCTGCTACAAAAGTTACAACACTACGATTGATATTCTTCTTAGACATCATAAAAATCTTACTGCGATTGTATCTGCTATGGTTGACTAAGCGTTTAAACTTGATTGAGCATTTAAACTAGACAAGTCTGATAGTAAACTGCATCCGTTGATACAAGGTTAAGGAATGTTAAAGGTGTAGTTAAGTTTGGATTGAGAAATGGACTTTTTTGTTAAGATTTTGTATTAATGTTGTCTGAAAAAATCCTTAATAGAATCCCATTAACCAAGTCTGGGACTTCATCTTGAGGTCAATGTCCTGCGTTGGGCAAATTTATAAATTCCTTGACACAAGCAAATTTTGTAAATGACGTTCTACCAATAGCAATTGGTTCCCAAGGATCGCGATCGCCCCACAGCACGATCGCATCACAAGGCAAAATTGCTAGCAAATCTTCAGGTCTTGGTCCTTGCGAATAGCGCACAAATGCCATAAATACATCAACCGCGTTAGGGTTCACAGACGGCTTAATTAATATGTCAATTAGCTCGTCGGTGATCGCACTGCGATCGCAATAAGCTTGTGACAAAATTTGTCTGACTGAGCGCCGATTACGCACTTGATCAAAAAATAATTTTGCGATCGCCCTATTACCCAAAATATTTTGGACTGCCTTCACGCCCACACGCCTAAGCCAAGGCATAGCTAATTGATTTTGTTCTTGCAATAATCGTAATGAGCAATTAATTAATACGGTTTTGGTGATCAACTCAGGCGCATAGATCGCCGCTTGCATTGCCACCACCGCACCGATTGAATTGCCAACTAATATCGTGCGATCGCCAACAACCTCGCGGACAAAATCCGCAACCTGTTGTCCCCAAATCTCAAAAGTATAAGGTAGCTCACTTGGCTTCGGCTGAGCCGAAGAGCCAAAGCCAATCAAATCGATCGCATAAACCCTAAAATTTTGGGCTAGCACTGGCACATTTTTGCGCCAATGCCCCACCGAAGCTCCAAACCCATGAATTAAAACAATCGCAGGCTTATCAAAATTTTGCTCTAGTCCTTCGGCGCAATAACCAATCTCATATCCTTTCCATGTCCAAAAGCGATCCGCGAACATGCGATATTCAGAAACAATTGAGATTGAGGTTGGCATAAATTTGCGATCGCAAAGAAGTGTAGTCAAGTTCTAAAAGTATTGTAACAAAGGTAAACTTATGTGAAGCAAGTAGAACTAGCTAATTTCGCCTAACCTATCATTAACTAGAGGTTATGCTCTCGTAATTTTATTTAGTTTATTTAGCCCCGAACTCGTTGTATGTTTGGGAATAAGTATTTTTAAAACTTTATCGATATTTTTATTTGGAGATTCAAACGTGGCGATTCCTTTGTTGAATTACGCTCCAGCATCGCAAAATTCTCGCGTCGCTGGTTATACAGTTGGTAGTGACAACACACCTCGCATTTACACTACTGCAAACCTGCTTTCTGGTAGTGATCTAGATGACTTGATCGAAGCTGCTTATCGTCAAATCTTCTTTCATGCTTTTGCATCTGATCGCGAAAAGTTTCTAGAGTCGCAACTACGGTCTAGCAATATCTCGGTCAGACAGTTTGTGCGTGGACTTATCCTTTCTAACACTTACAAAAGCAGCTTCTATGAAAAGAACAGCAACTATCGCTTTGTAGAACAAACTGTACAGCGCGTTCTTGGTCGTGATGTCTATAGCGA
>CASBRC010000330.1 GCA_949128015.1 Synechococcales cyanobacterium PMM_0003 | reverse complement strand
TCGGGGGTGATTTCGCGATCGAAGGAGAGAATGTCTTTATAAGTACCAGATTTGATCACTTTAAAGGAAACGCCAATTTTATCGAGTAATTTTTCGATATTGTTACCACGCAAAATCACACCGATACTGCCTGTGATTGTGCCAGCATTGGAAATGATGTAATCTGCACCAACGCCGATATATACGCCGCCACTAGCCGAAATATTGCCAAAACTAGCGACGACTTTTACTTTTTCACGTAGTCGCTTGAGTGCGGAATAGATTTCTTGAGAGTCGCCAACAGTTCCGCCAGGACTATCAATGCGGAGTAGTAGGGCAGGAAATTTTTGTTCTTCCACAAATTCAAGGGCTTCAAGAACGCGAGTCCTTGTACCAGAACCGATCGCACCTGTGATTTCAATACGGGCGATTTTTTTGCGAAATTTGCGTTTTAGAAAGCCGAACATTAAGTTATTGGTTTTGATTTGGGATTGACTTTTACTATTTTAGTCGGTTGGCGCAAAGGATATCCAAAACCCAAAAAGCTGTGGCGCACGCTGCGCGTGCGCCACAGCTTTTTGGGTTTTGGGTTTTTGAGAATTGCAAAAAACGATCGATGAAAAGCGGTATCCTGATCCAAGCTAAACATTTCGCAATATATTAAAAAATCCCCAATGCACGAGACGGACTTTCGTAGCAGCCTTCAGACAGGAGGCGGTCGCCGCAGACTAAAAACGACCATGGCTATTGCCATTGTCTATGGATTGACATTTGGTATGCATTTCGCCCCTTGGAGTCGCTGGCTGCTGTTGGGGTTATTTAGCATTCAGGCTTTGAGGTTAATATTTGCACCCGCATTACCTGCGATCGCAGTTGCTAATTTTAAATATGAGTCAGATAAAAAATATGAGTCAGATAAAAATGAGTCGGATCAAGATTCGTCTCAGGATTTGCCATTTTTCTCGCTGTTAGCATCAGCGAAAAATGAGGAAGCGGTAATTGGTAATTTGGTTAGAAATTTATGTCAGCTAGATTACCCAAGCGATCGCTTTGAGGTCTGGATCGTTGATGACAATAGCAACGATCGCACGCCTGAAGTATTGACATTACTGCAACAAAAGTATCCTCAATTGAAAACGCTACGACGGGATGAAGATGCTCAAGGGGGCAAGTCTGGCGCATTAAATCAAGTTTTAGGATTAACTAAGGGCGATATTATTGGCGTGTTTGATGCGGATGCTCAAGTGCCTGTAGATGTGTTGCGATCGCTAGTACCTGTATTTCAACAACGGAAAATCGGTGCAGTACAGTTACGAAAGGCGATCGCAAATGCCTCAGAAAATTGGTGGACGGCAGGACAGTCAGCAGAAATGGCTTTGGACTGGTGTTTGCAGGATTTACGGATTCGCGTTGGTGGTATTGGTGAATTGCGTGGTAATGGTCAATTTGTGCGTCTTACCGCCCTCAATGACTGTGGTGGTTGGAATGAGCAAACTATTACCGACGATCTCGATCTCACGATCCGTCTACATTTGTGCAAATGGGATATTGCTTGTGTGAATTCCCCTGCGGTGCAAGAAGAAGGTGTAGTTACGGCTAAACAGTTATGGCATCAGCGTAATCGTTGGGCTGAGGGAGGATTCCAGCGCTATCTCGACTATTGGAATTTGCTGCTGAGTGGTCGCTTAGGATTCTTAAAAACCTTTGATATGGGGCTGTTTTACATCAATCAATATTTGCTGACTATTGCCTTTATTCCCGATACGATCGCAGCGATTGTGTTGGGGCATAATCCGATGTTACCTGCGATCGCAGCCTTTTCGCTTTCTCTAAGCTCGGTGACTATGGCGTTTGGACTTAGACGTTCCTATCAGATGTCATGGCGATCGGCGATATGGCAGACAGTTACGGGGATGATTTATATGCTGCATTGGATTCCTGTAATCGCTAGTGTTACACTCAGGATGTGTGTTCTTCCGAAGCGTTTAAAATGGGTGAAGACACAGCACCAAGGTGCTGGTGATAATGTATTAGAAGAGATAGAACTTCAAGAGATAGAAAATCATGCATGATTGGATTGTAGTTGGAGGAGGGATCACAGGCATATCGCTAAGCTACGAGCTGCAAAAAGCAGGTTTTTCGGTCATCCTAATCGAGGAACATCAACAGCTACAAGGCGGCAGTAGTCTTGGCTATGGTGGGATTCCTTTCTGGTCTGGCACAACGCCTCTCACTCAAAAACTTTGTCAAGAGGGAATCGCTCGACAAAGAGAACTGTCTGATGAGTTAGGGATGGATACTGAGTTTCGAGAGATTGATTTGCTACTAACTCTCGAACCTGACGCAGATCCTCAAGCTATTCTTGCTCAATATGCTAATTGTGCGATCGCACCGACTTTACTCAAGCCACGAGAAGCTGGCGATCGCGAACCGTTATTAAATCCCCAAGGAATTAGTGGCGCATTATTATTTCCCCACGCTCACATTAATTTAGATAGATTTTGCGAAGCTCATAGCCAAGCATTCCAAAAGTTAGGCGGCGAAGTTGTGTATGCCAAAGTTAATAACTTATTAATCGAAGGCGATCGCATAATAGGGGTAGCCACTGATCAGGGAGAAGTTCGGAGTTCTAATGTGGTTGTTTGTGCAGGAGCCATGTCTCGCGCACTGCTCAAAAAATCGGGAATTCATGCAAGAATCTACTACACCCATGCTGAAGCGATTGATACAGAACCAGTTAATCTAGAATTGCGATCGATGGTGATGCCTGCGGATAGTAAGCGCGATGAGCTAGAAGGTGAGACCACAAATACCGAGCAAGATGCCTTATGGGATGTGGCAGGACATGAACTTTTGCCTCCATCGGTTGATGCTGGTGCAATTCAATTTTGCGATCGCAGAATCAGATTTGGACAACTTAGCCGCGTTTTAACCGATCCCTATGCTGCGATCGATCCTGTTGAGAGTGAAGTTGCTATTCGAGACTATGTAAGTAAAGTTTTGCCAAAAGTAGCAGAGCTAAAAGGTAAATGGCGCAATTGTCTGGTTGCATTTAGTAATGATAATTTGCCGTTGGTTGGTTCATTACAAGGCTATGAAAATCTGCATCTATTTTCAGGCTTCACTAGCCCAACTGTATATGTGCCAACATTATCAAAAAGATTTGCTGCCTATGCTAAGGGAAATCCTGACGATATTATTTCTCTACTCTCTCCTCAAAGATTCTCATAAAGCGCTTTGCGCTCAAATCAAAACCAGTAAAATCTTTAAAAGGGTTGCAAAGCAACCCTTTTAAAGATTTTACTGACCCCAAAAGCTATGGCGCACGCGCAGCGTGCGCCATAGCTTTTGGGGTTCCAATTAAACTGTGGTGCTAATCTCGATTAATGGAGTTAACACACCATTTTGGAGCTGTCCATTAGTACTGAGTTCACTATGACAGAGATAGATGCGATCGCCTGTGCGATCAAGTAAGTCCCTGAGCAACTTCTGTAATCGCAACATATCTGCATCACGCTGATTTTCAATTGTCCATAATTCACCATTCCAACCTTTTAGAAAGAGTGGCGCACCGTATAAAGAAGCGGCTCCTCCTTGCAACCATAGCTCCGAACTAGCATCCAGCCAAAACTGCCATCGATGGGACAGCCTAGCCATACGATATTGAATAATCGTCGCAAGGACGACGCTATTTTCAGGCGGATTAGGAGCGTAGGGATTAGCGGTGACAGTACCTAGTCGAATGAGTTGAATAAAGTTTTCCAGAATGACGGGATCTTCTAGATCGAGTCGATATCCTAGTTGCCAATAGTATTGAGCAGTTTCAATCAATGATTGCAAGGTCGCTGTATGCTCATAACTAAGTTTACGTGGTTTCAAGAAATACTGAATCGCACGATCAATAAATAGCAATGGTGCATCTTTGGAAGATTGCTGTTCTATCCATTG
>CASBRC010000329.1 GCA_949128015.1 Synechococcales cyanobacterium PMM_0003 | reverse complement strand
GAGTGGTGACTGTGTTGCTAGTTGGAGTACAAGCCACCGCTAACAGACACGACATAAACGCAGCGATCGCAAAGCTGAAAAGTTTTTTCATAGAATCTAAAAAATCGTTATTCTGGAAAATAGATTACCAAAATTGCGATCGCATATTGCGGGTTTCCAATGAGTGATGAATTGTCAAATCTAAAGAATCTGAGTACATAGACATAATTAAATACAAAAACCAAAAAGCTGTAGCGCATGCTGCGCATGCGCCACAGCTTTTTGGTTTTTTACTCCGCCGAATTATTTGATCTAAAACAGGATAATGCTTCTGAAGTGGTAACTTCAGGGAAATGTCTATAAAAGGAGCTAACGCTCACAAAAACTGTCGGCTGCATCAGCAGAATCTCTCTATCTATATAAGCTGCGATCGCATTAGGCATTCTCATCGGGGCAACGGGTGCAGCTACCCAGATTTCTCTATAGGGCATCGCTTTCATGACCGATGCGATCGCACCAATCGTTGCGCCTGTCGCAATACCATCGTCTACAAGAATGGCGGTTGCTCCTGCAATATTTATCTGAGGACGAAAAGGCTCAAAAGTATGAAGAAGTCCAGATGCCTTACTCTGAGCTTGTTGGACGGCTTGTGACCATTCTCTATCTGTGCAATATCTTTGTCCAATTTCCAATCCCATTCCATTAGTTGTAACCGCACCGATTGCTGTTTCAGGATAAGCAGGAAGTACAATTTTTTTGGCGATCGCAACATCCAGAGGACAATTAAGTTGGTGTGCGATCGGAGCGGCTACGAGGACACCGCCGCGAGGAATTCCATAAACAATTGGATTAGTAGGCTGTGCATTGGCGATCAGTTCTGCCAATTGCAAGCCAGCATGATATCGATCAATAAATAAATCCTTTGCTTTCATATTGCTATAAAACTATTTTTTATATTGACGAACGTACATATTTAAAGTTATTATAGTGAGTTCGGAATTCCAAAACTGTAAAGCCATGCCGCTACCGATTGTTGCCGTTGTCGGTCGCCCCAATGTGGGCAAATCTACGCTCGTAAACCGTTTGTCGGGAGAGCAATATGCGATCGTCTTCGATCAACCTGGTGTAACCCGCGATCGCGTTTATCGTGACTGCTTCTGGGGCGCACATGAATTTCAAGTTGTTGATACAGGTGGATTAGTATTTGACGACGAGACTGAGTTTTTACCGATGATCCGCGAACAGGCGGAGATTGCCATTCGTGAATCGGCGGCAGTAATTTTTGTTGTTGATGGTCTCGCGGGGATCACCGATGCCGATGAGCAACTAGGTGGCTGGTTGCGTCGCCAAAATATTCCTGTGCTATTGGCAGTCAATAAATGTGAAGGCTCAAAATATGGACTTTCTCTGGCAGCAGAATTTTGGAACTTGGGCTTAGGCGAACCAATTCCGATGTCGGGGATTCATGGCAATGGTACTGGTGAATTGCTGGATGAGTTGATCAAGCATTTACCACCACCTGAAGAAATAATTAAGGAAAGCGACGAAATCAAAGTGGCGATTATTGGTCGTCCTAATGTTGGTAAATCCAGCTTACTCAATGCTTTCATCGGTGAAAACCGCAGCATTGTTAGTCCGATTTCAGGCACGACTCGCGATGCGATCGATATGTCGGTGGGGCGCGACGGTAAAAAATATCGCCTTATCGATACCGCAGGTGTACGCCGCAAAAAAAATATTGATTATGGTATTGAATTTTTTAGTATCAACCGAGCTTTTAAAGCAATCGGACGTTCTGACGTAGTTCTGCTCGTAATCGATGCCCTTGATGGCGTTACCGATCAAGATCAAAAACTAGCTGGGCGGATCAACGATGAAGGTAAAGCTTGTGTAATTGTCATAAATAAATGGGATGCGATCGAAAAAGATTCCTACACCATTTATGACTACACTGCCGATGTTAAGAGTCGTTTGATGTTTGTGGAATATGCGCCGATTATTTTTGTGAGTGCGCTTACAGGGCAACGGGTGACGCAAATCCTCGATCGCGTGGATATAGCGGCCGAGCAGCACAAACGTCGCGTTCCTACTGCGATTTTAAATGAAGCGTTAAATGAAGCGGTCACATGGCATGCGCCGCCTACCAGCCGTGGCGGGAAGCAGGGCAAGGTTTATTACTGCACCCAAATTTCTGATAGTCCACCTACAGTAATTCTCTTCGTCAACGATCCGCATCGTTTTAACGACAACTACAAGCGCTATATCGAAAACCAGTTCCGCAAAACCCTTGGGTTTGAAGGTACGCCATTAAGGTTTATCTGGCGCGGCAAGAAAGATCGCGAAGTCGAAAAGTCGAAAAACTCAGCACTTAGATAAAAACAAGGGACTTGAATCGTCCCTTGTTTTTGTTAATACTTTGATCGAGTAAACTAGGCAAAGAGCCAGCAAAGGTGACTAAAAATGTCAAACCAGTTAGTTAGTAATTTAACCGTTGATGAACTCAAAGATGTAATTGCTAGTGTCGTTGATAATCGCTTAGATAATTTACTTCGCTTATTGAATACAGATTTTGCAATCAGAACGGCTGAGTT
>CASBRC010000328.1 GCA_949128015.1 Synechococcales cyanobacterium PMM_0003 | reverse complement strand
GTTCCATATCTGAATCACTATCATGCCATGCATCAATATAATCATCTATTTCATCTAGAGACGCATCACCATTAATACATTTCTCAATAAATGATTTATCCATAATATTTCCTCAGTTTTGCTTGCTAATTTTACGCCCCTTCACCGCAGGCTTGATTAAATTGCCTGTAATTGGACATACAACACCAAGATGTCTACCGCGTTTGCTAAATACCTCCAGTTCACCATGCAGCGAATCCCATGTGTAGTAACGATCTTCTTGAGTATCGTAATATACCTTTCTCTGACCCTCTACTCCCACAACTCGACATCTATCTAAAATCGAGGGATTAGGTATTGGTTTACCAGCCATTTTTCGGTATTTTACTGCTCAAATATTCATAACGATTTTAACATCACATTATCAGCACTTAACCATCTAACTAAAAATGCGATCGCAATATCAATCAAAAACAATCTGCGATCGCTATCTAGATTTGGAAGATTTGAGTCGTTGTTTAGCCGCGTCATATGCTGGATCATGTTCATCAAAGCTAATAACCCGAACAGTCTTTGGAAAAGGAGACTCAATTATTCTGTAAATAAGTCGATATACGCGATCGCCCCAGTCAATCTCTAGCGATCGATAATTTACCAAATCCCCTTTTAATGCGTGACTTGGAAAGTGAGGGTTTGTGTTTAGTGGACTTGTAGATAGAAGCTGTTTCAGGCTGGGATAGACCTGCTGTAACTCCAATGGCAGCTTTATTAGATCCTGTTGAATGACTAATTGATTTTCCTGAATTGCGTATAGAGATTTCGCTTTTCGATTTTTGTTTTTGCCCACTAGCTTTAAAAACACTTATTTGTTGCTGCAACACATCTAGATCAATTTCTTCACCACGTTCAATGGTTGTTAACCACTGGGAGCTGTCAGCTTCTAAAGGTAGCCGTTGAATCGCCTTACCTTCAGCCGAAAAATGACTGAGATTTGCCAGTGATGAATTTGTCATAGTTTTCATAACTTTTCCTTCTTATATTTCAAGGATAGCCCATAGATTTTATTAAGCAAAAAATCATAATAAAAAAGCCCGCCTAGGCGGGCTTTTTTATTTACTTCTTATCATTACTAGTAGGAACCTTAGGAGGTTCACGGAAGAAGATGGCAAAGAAGAACAAACCAATCAAACAAGCGAAAATAAAAGTGTAAGTCAGAGCTTCCATTGATTTTTATGCCTCAACAGCGCGAGTAGTTTTGTCGCCAACCTTTTGGAAAGCGCCCCATTCAACTTGATCTTCGCTCATTTCTGGATCAACACCAGCAAACACATCGCGGAACAAGGTACGAGCGCCATGCCAAATGTGACCGAAGAAGAAGAATAAGGCAAATACAGCATGACCAAATGTAAACCAACCACGAGGGCTAGTACGGAACACACCGTCAGAGTTATTCGTTTCTTGATCGAATTCAAAGATTTCGCCTAGCTGAGCTTGACGAGCATACTTCTTGACGTTTGGCGCATCGGCGAAGGTTTGACCATTCAACTGACCACCAACAAAGGCAACAGTCACGCCAGTTTGCTCAACGCTGTACTTCGATTCAGCACGACGGAAAGGAATATCAGCGCGAACAATACCATCTTGGTCTTGAAGAACGACTGGGAAAGTTTCAAAGAAGTTAGGCAAGCGACGAACGCTAAGTTCACGACCTTCACCATCTTTGAAAACTGGATGCCCTTGCCAACCTTGAGCAATACCATCACCATTATTCATCGGGCCAACGCGGAACAAGCCACCTTTAGCAGGGCTATTACCAACATAGTCATAGAACGCGAGTTTGTCAGGAATCTTCGCCCAAGCTTCTTCATCACTCAATCCAGCATTTAAGCCACTTTGGACACGGCGAGAAATTTCTTGCTGGAAGGAGTTGCTATCCCATTGATAGCGAGTAGGTCCAAACAATTCGATAGGAGTTGCTGCCGAGCCGTACCACATAGTTCCAGCAACAATGAAAGCAGCGAAAAATACTGCCGCAATACTGCTAGAAAGTACGGTTTCGATATTACCCATACGAAGGGCTTTGTACAGACGTTCGGGTGGACGCACGGTCAAGTGAAATAGTCCAGCGACGATGCCAACGATACCAGCCGCAATGTGGTGAGCCACAATACCGCCAGCATTGAATGGGTTAAATCCGTTGGGTCCCCATTCGGGTGCAACAGCCCCAACATGACCAGTCAAGCCATAGGCATCAGATATCCACATCCCAGGTCCAAATAAACCTGTTTGGTGGAATGCACCGAAACCAAAGCAGAGTAGCCCAGACAAAAATAGGTGAATACCAAACATCTTCGGCAAGTCCAAAGCAGGCTCACCTGTCCGAGGATCTCTAAATAGCTCTAGATCCCAGTTAACCCAGTGCCAAATAGCAGCAAGGAATAGTAAACCAGAAAGTACGATGTGTGCTAGTGCGACACCTTCAAAAGACCAGAAACCAGGGTTGGTGACTTGTTCGCCTGTGATCGTCCAGCCACTCCAAGAATTGGTAATGCCCAAGCGAGTCATGAAAGGCATGACGAACATGCCTTGTCTCCACATCGGGTTGAGGGCGGGGTCGCTGGGGTCAAAAATTGCTAACTCATAAAGTGCCATCGAGCCTGCCCACCCTGCTACGAGAGCAGTGTGCATCAGGTGCGTGGCAATCAGTCTTCCTGGATCGTTCAGGAGAACTGTATGCACTCGATACCAGGGTAATCCCATTGCAAATGTTCCTTAATCTATGTAGTGAGTAAGATCTTAACGATTCTTAATTTTAATTTATGATAATTGATCCTGACTTAGGTAGCTACTCAAAATACTTAAAATAAGCTGAATAAATACGTTTTTCAGAACCGACAAACTAGTCTGATTATTTTATTTGTATCAACATAATAGACTATTCCTTCCGATTGATTGCGATAAAAACCATAAACTAAGGGCGGTGCTTCGCACCGCCCTTAGTTTATGGCGTAAATCCTTGTTGGTAAGTGCGATCGCGATATTTCGATCACCAGATCAGCACATGAGCTGCCGTAATCGCGATCAATCATGCGGGGCATAAACAATTCAGGATGCAATGCTTTCCAGAAATACTCAACAAATTGGGTGATTTCTTGGTCACTCATCCCTGTTTTACCCGAATTTACTAGTTTACGTTCGGCTTCAATCCGCCATTGCATACTGTATTGATAATCTTCTGGCACAAGTACGATCAAGCCATCGAGATATTCCCAGAGTGGCAAGTAGTTGTAGAGATTAGCGTTACATTCGAGGGCAAAGTCGCGATCGCATTCCGACAAAATTGGTGGTACAAAATTGCGAAAGGCAGAAATTGGCAAAGGTCGCATCCCCACAAACCAGCCTTCAAACAGGACGATATCAGCGTTATAGGAAATTTCGGGATCGGTGCGATCGCCTGCACCATTATGCAAAGACTTATCAAAACGGGGGATAGCGATCGCTTGTGATTTATTTAGAGGGCGATCGCGTAATTGCTGAAAAACTTCTATACCCAGATCGATATCATGGGTGCTAGGTGGTCCCCGCCAAATTAGATCGGGACGGCGATCGCGTAATTTTTGGCGATCAGCATAATTCTTATATATGTCATCAAGGGAAATGCTTAAGAATGTTTTGCCTAGATGACGCAGCAGAATATTTAAAACAATACCTAATGTGGTTTTGCCAGTACCTTGTCCGCCTAGTAAGCCTTGAATAAATGTTCGTCCAATTTTTTCTTGTTGCTGAGCAAGGCGTTGTGCGAGGGGAAGCCAATAATGCCAGAGCAGGGGAAATATTAAAGAGGGCGGATCGAGTTGAATATTTTGAAGGGCTAGGCTTTGGGAAATATCTGGATAAACTGATCGGAGTAATTGCGATCGCAGGTCAATTATTTCGGCAATTAATTTTAGATCTGCGGTATTGATATCTGATATATGGAAGAGATCGCAATTTTTTCTTAGATCGTCTACTAATAATTCATGCTCTGAGCTAGATAGGTGAGCGCCTCGAATTATTAGTTCAAAAATTCTTATAGGTAGATTCTCGAACATTTCCTTACCCAATCAGGCTTTTGCATGATTTAGTCCATAATTCAGCTATGCAGATTACAAATTTACAAAAATTAAGCTATTAATTAACAATTATTTAACATAGAATAAATAACATGAGTAATTATACGTACGCTCCTCCACAAAAAACTACTTGTAGTTACTCGTGCTCAAATTAGTTAGATCCATCACTAAACAGAAAAAATTACAACTATGAATTTGAAAGCTCTTTTGATCGTCGCAAGCCTTGGCTTATCTGCTGGTCTAGTTTCTTGTGCTACTGAAACTCCTGCACCTACTACACCTCCAGCAGCTACATCTGCACCTGCTGTAGAGCCTGCTGCTACTGATAAGGACAAGGCTGCTACTCCTAAGCCTGATGCAACTGCTAAGCCTGATGCAACCGCTAAGCCTGATGCGATGAATCCCGATGCTGCTAAAGATAAAGCTGGTGATACTAAGACTGATGCAATGAAGTCTGATGCAGCTAAAGATAAAACTGGTGATGCAATGAAGTCTGATGCTAAGCCTGCTGATGCAACCGCCAAGCCTGCTGAAGAAACCAAAAAGCCTCAGTAGTATTTTGATTTAATATCAAAAAAAGAGGTAGCGCGAAGCGCTACCTCTTTTTTTTGATATTTGTGATGTGGTCACCTCGGCTAAGATCTAAGCAAAATTCTATAGGAATGATCATGCGATCGCCAAATCAAACGCTAACTCAAAAGCCAATTCAAAAGCCAATTCAAGATTTACCCGCCAAAGTTTTTCATTGGGTAAGTTTCGTCAGTTTATTTCTGATGATCACCAGCGGTTTACAGATTTATAACGCTAATCCTGTATTCGGAGGACGTAGTGGTATTCACATTCCCGCAATTTTTGGACTAGGAGGATGGTTGGCAGGTGGTAGACATTGGCACTTTGCGACGATGTGGATTTTTGCGCTGAATCTATTGTGGTATGGCTTTTATGTTTTGTGGACTCGCCGTTGGCGACATCGTTATGCGAGCGGTAAAGATGTGAAAGCTTTGCTTGTTAGTCAAAACGAAAAGCGCAAGAATTATGCATGGCATCGGTTAGCTTATACATTACTGATTCCACTGTTGTTATTGTCGATTTTTTCGGGATTAGGGATGTATAAACCTGCTCAATTTTATTGGATTGTTGATAGCTTTGGTGGTTGGGAAGCGCTGCGAATCACACATTTTATGGCAGTACCGCTCACGCTTATATTGGCGGGTATTCATTCACAACTGGGACGAAAGGTGGGTGGCGATCGCTTGCTTGATTCGATGTTTTGGGAGTAATAGTCAAGGGCGTTACGAAGCACCGCCTTTGCTATATTTAAGTTATGTCACAAGAACCTGAACAAAAACAACCAGACTCAGACATTGAGTTTGATGATACTGATTTAGTCCCCCGTCGGCGCTTTTTGACCTTGGCGGGTGCTGGTTTACTGACGATTGGATTTGGTAGCTTTGCGGAAGGGTTAGTGGGTGGTTTATCGGAGCCTTTCAATCAACAGGTTGGGTCATTAATTTTTCAACCACAGCAGCCAGTGCCAGAGTTTCCAATTAGTGCAATCGAGCCAGACAAATTAATTATTAATAGCTTTCGGGGTACACCTGCGATCGCAACTGAAACTTATCGCCTCACCATTGATGGTGAAGTTAATAATCCCTTGAGTCTTAGCATGAGCAATTTGCAAAAACTGCCGTTGACATCAATGGTAATTCGCCATGTATGCGTTGAGGGATGGGCGGCGATCGTGCAGTGGGGCGGGGTGAGACTGCGAGATTTAATTGCGATCGCAAAACCATCGGCTCAAGTTAAATATGTATATTTCTATTCAGCAGATGGCTACTACGAAAGCTGGGATATTGACTCGGTGATGCATCCTCAGACCTTGATGGCATATCAAAAAAATGGACAGATCCTAACGCCAGAATATGGTGCGCCGTTACGTCTTGCTTCGCCTGTCAAGCTTGGCTACAAGTTAAGTAAATGGGTAACGAGAATTCAGCTTACGAGTGAGCTTGGCAAAAAACGCGGCTATTGGGAGGATCTTGGTTACGAATGGTATGCAGGGCTGTAGCGATCGCAAAAAGAGAGGATGCTTTACGCATCCTCTCTTTTTTGTGATTTGTTAATTTTTATTACAAATCCTATGCTATGTTCAAATCACTCTCAGAAGCTAGGATGCGTAAAACGTTGCGATGTTCATCTTGATTCTGCTATTCAGATTAGGTAAAATCTATGCGTTTAATCTTCACATCTAGTTTTAATCGATTTCAAACTATTAATGCCACACAGGCTTGGTCATTGTTTTTGACGGTTTGCAAGACAGACACTTCACTTGGGAAAAATCCGATGATTGGGAAATATGTAACGGTTGCGATCCTTGGCGCAGTCATTGCTCAAATATTAGAAGCAATTTTGCTAGCAGCTTAAAAACTTTTATAGTTGTCGTCACTTGTATAAGAACACATCAAAAACCAAAAGGGGGTGGTGGCGCGGAGCGCCGCCACCCTCTTTTGGTTTTTGATTTAAAACATCAAGAGAGTTGGCATTTTGTGCCAACTCTCTTGATGTTTTATGTCAAAAAAGATTTAGACAGCTTCTAAATCTTTTTCACCAGTACGGATGCGGATAATTCGCTCTACAGGAGATACGAAAATCTTACCATCGCCAATTTCGCCAGTACGTGCAGCCGTGATAACTTTGTCTACCACCATATCAACTTGATCATCTTCGATGACAATCTCGATTTTGAGCTTTTGCAAAAACTCAACTGTGTACTCAGAGCCACGATAGCGCTCTGTCTGTCCTTTTTGACGACCAAAACCACGTACTTCCGATACGGTCATACCGACTACGCCCGCATTTACCAAGGCAATTTTAACTTCGTCAAGCTTAAATGGACGAATGATTGCTTCAACCTTTTTCAAATTAACTCCTCCACTGATTCTTCAACTTTAATACACTTGAACCGACACCCAAATTTGTAGCCTAACATACTTTTTGGGATTGCCACCTAGAGCAAATGTCTTCAGAACGTCGCTATAACCCCAAAAATAATAAAGCAGCGCATCGCGCCGCTTTATTATTTTTAGCTTTCTAAGATTGACGTTGCCACAGCCACCAACGAATTACCAATTTCTCCAATTCTATCCAAACAAACATCAAGGCACTAAACCCAAAGCAAACTGCTAACTCTGTTGGGGTGATTAAATATGTACCAAAGAAATTACGGAATGGCTCCACATAAATTAGGACTAGTTGTAAAACCGTTGTCATAATTACCGATCCCCAGACATAAGGATTAGTTCGCGGATCGAGTTCGATGGTTAGTTGGGTGTTAGAACGAATTGCGATCGCATGACCCATTTGCGCTAAGCATAGGGTTGTAAATACCATCGTTGCCCAACGCTCTTTTTGATAATTGATCCCATCACCATAGAATTCACCATAGTTCGCATTGGCATAGCCATGCGCCCAAACCATTAGAGAGATCGAGATAATCGCCAAAACGATGCCGATTCTGACCATATACAGCCCCATACCTCTAGCAAAGATATTTTCACGGGGATCAATAGGCGGATTTTTCATGACATTAGGTTCGCCTGGCTCAACGGCTAGGGCTAGAGCAGGTAAACCATCTGTAACCAGATTCATCCATAAAATTTGGAGAGGGATTAAAGGAACCGTTAAGCCTAACATTGGGGCGGCGGCGATCGTGATTACTTCGCCGATGTTACTGCCAAGAATGTATTTAATAAAGCGGCGAATGTTTGTATAAACTACACGACCTTCCTCAGTAGCAGCGACAATCGTGGCAAAGTTGTCATCAAGCAAAATCATGTCACTAGCTTCTTTAGAAACATCAGTACCAGTAATCCCCATCGCGATCCCGATATCGGCTTGCTTGAGTGCAGGAGCATCATTAACGCCATCGCCTGTCATCGCCACAAAGTGATGGTTTCTTTGCAATGCTTGGACAATCCGCAGTTTATGCTCAGGAGAAACACGAGCATAAACGCTGACTAACTCGACTTCACGATCTAAGTCTGCGGGACTTATGCGTTCTAGTTCTTTACCAGTAAGTACACGATCGCCTGATTTAGAAATACCAAGATCTTCTGCGATCGCCTTAGCGGTGAGTTGATGATCGCCTGTGATCATCATAGGACGAATACCAGCTTCACGGCAGAGCTTCACAGCTTCACGAACTTCTGGACGTGGCGCATCCAGCATGCCCACTAAACCAACCCAGATTAAATTACTCTCATCTCTTTCAGTGAGACCATCTTCAGGTAAATATGACAAGTTGCGATAAGCAAACCCTAATACTCGCAAACCTTTGCTGGCGAGTTCATTATTTTGGGCGAGAACATGTTGACGTTGGAAATCGGTAATTTCATGAATCTGATCGCCAATTTGGATATGGGTGCAACATTCTAACGTCAGTTCAGGTGAACCTTTGCAAAAAAGCACATTTCCACCCTGTTCGCCTTGGACTAGTACGCTCATGCGTTTACGTTCAGAGGAGAAAGGAACTTCAGATACACGCGGCATCCGATGCTGCCACTCGGCAGCTTCACATCCACCTTTACTTGCTAGAACTAGCAAAGAGCCTTCAGTAGGATCACCGATGATAATCCACTTACCATTTTTTTGCTGCAAGATCGCATCGTTACAAAATACGCAAGCCATCAACAATTGCTGAACTTCGGGAATATTTGTAACTACAAAATTTGAATCTTCAGGAGAGTTTTCTAATATACTGAATTCGCCAATCGGCGCATATCCATCGCCTGAAACTTGGAGAGAGTGCAATCCTGTACGGATACCCTGCACTACCATTTTGTTTTGGGTAAGTGTACCTGTCTTGTCAGAACAAATCGTGGTGACAGAGCCAAGGGTCTCAACTGCTGGCAACCGCCGAATCAGGGCGTTTCTTCTAACCATTCGTTGCGTCCCTAGCGCGAGGGTGACAGTCACCACCGCAGGAAGTCCTTCAGGGACTACGGCAACTGCCATACTGAGAGAAGTCTTGAGAAGCTCTCCAAAGTCGCCTTGATTGAGCATTCCCACTAGTATAACTAAGCCCACCAACACTAGAGAACCAGTTACCAACACATTTCCTAACTGCGTCATCCGTTGTTGTAGGGGTGTGTTTTCTGTTTCTACATCTTGGATTAGAGCGGCGATTTTCCCCAACTCAGTCTGCATTCCCGTCTTGGTGACTAGCACCTTGGCTCGTCCCTGCACGACTTCAGTACCTTGATAAACGCAATTTAGGCGATCGCCTAAACTAGCATCCTCATCTAAAATCAGTTTTGCCTCTTTATTAACAGCTTCAGCCTCCCCCGTCAGCGCTGATTCACGCACTTGGAGATTTTGTTCATCTAGTAATCTTCCATCAGCAGCAATTTGTACCCCTGCTTCTAAAAGCATGATGTCACCAGGTACGAGTTCTTTGCCATTGATTTCAAGCACTTCACCATCGCGAACCACCCGCACCTTGGGTGAAGACATACGCTTCAGTGCGGCGAGTGCCTTCTCGGCATTGGCTTCTTGCATATAGCCGAGAATGCCATTAAGCAAGACAATTGAGGCAATTGCGATCGCATCTTTAGGAAATTCGTTATCCCTAATATCGAGAATGGCTGAGACCACTGCGACTGCCATCAGCATAATCAGCATAATATTCGTAAACTGATCGATAAAAATTTTCAGCGACGAGCGCCCAATTTTCTCGACTAGTTCATTAGCTCCATAGCGCTCAAATCTGACTACAACCTCTTGCTTCGTAATCCCTTGATTTGGATCACTTTGCAGTAAGTCAAGCGATGCATCGGCATCAAGGCTATGCCAATGCACAATAGACGGAGTAGTTGCAGGATCTTTTGACTCAATTGCCATAGATATTTATGGGTAAACAATTAACACCATAATACTAAAAAATAGTACTCACCATCTTAAAAAATCTTGAAGTAGACTTGAAATGATAGGATTAACGGTACTTTGCACTGTCCTATCGTCTGAAATATAAGAATGGATTCTAAGCCTCTGAATGACAAATCTTTGAATGCTAAGTCATTACTGTTAAGTATTCTCAGCTTATTGTCTATTTTATTTATCTTATTCACTTTAAAGGCAAGCTGGAATAATCCACAGGAGCAAACAAAATTGGATTTGCTCCAAACCGATTTGATTTTACAAGCTACACAAGTTCAAGATAAGCCCCAAAATAATTCCTCAGATGATATATTTCAAGTCTTAGTCGGCGATGGTAAACCTCAAGATATTTATGCCCAGTCACTTCGCAGCTATCAAGAAGTCCTCAATACTAGTAAAGCTAATCTTACTAGACTCGATCGCATAGCTCTAGATCCAGAGACAGCAAGTTACGATCCACAGGTTCTCTCTAAACTGAAGCAAAAAAAGCAAACTAGCATTAGTGAAATTAGCATTCGGACAGGATTGCTGCAAACAGAGACTGGAGATATTCAAGGTGCGATCGCAACATGGGGAAGTGTGGCAGAACTAGAAGGACAATCCATGACTAGCTATGGATTAACCGCGCAAATTCTTAAAGGGCTTTGGTCAGAACCAATCATGTTGTTTCCTAATGCGGAAGCTCAGATGCGGCGCACACTTAATGGTTGGTATCGCAAAGCAGCGCTAACTAAGCTCTATCAGGCTCAACAACGCCCCGAGCAACTACCTGAACTCGAACAACAAGCTCAAATAGAAGTAAATACAGCTATTAACCGATTATTAATCGTCAATTCTATTCCTCTAGTTGGTGGTAGTGTGGGGATTTTAGTTTGGGTGGGATTGCTAATTCAATGGATTTTCTTTCGTAAATCTTCTCCATTTCATAATCGTTCTCAAGATGAACCAGACAGCAATCAAATCAAATGGCAAGTACCTTGGGGCGTGGAAATAACTTGGGAAGTTATGGTGTTATGGTTTACTGCATTTTGTTTGATGACGCAATTAATTCTGCCATTACTTTTTGAATTTTTGGGAATCCAATCAAGAGCCAGTGAAGACTTCACAATTCAAGCATTACTAGTTTTGATTCCCTATGTGCTATCAGTTGTTTCGATGCTACCAATCCTACAAACTAGCCTCGCCGCTTACCGTCCTTTGCCAGAAGGCTGGTTCCGATTCAAAATTACTACGCCGCAATGGTTAGTGTGGGGAGTGGGCGGATATTTTGCGGCTGTTCCGTTAGTTTTAGTTGTCTCAGTGCTTAGCCAAAAGTTTCTGCAAGGACAAGGTGGAGGGAATCCTC
>CASBRC010000327.1 GCA_949128015.1 Synechococcales cyanobacterium PMM_0003 | reverse complement strand
ATAGGCGTAAAAGTTGCGATCGATGATTTTGGGACTGGCTATTCGTCTCTAAGCTACCTTAAGCATTTTCCAGTGAATATCATCAAAATCGATCGCTGTTTTATTCAGGACATCACCACCGATCGCCATGATGCAACAATTTCCCTAGCAATTATCGATCTTGCCCATAGTTTATCCTTGCAAGTTATCGCAGAAGGTGTCGAGACTGCTGAGCAGATTCAGTTTTTAAAAGAGCATGACTGCGATCGGATTCAAGGCTATTTCTTTAGTCCACCATTACCTGCACCTGAGTTTGAAAAAATGTTGATTGATGGTAAATGCTTATAAAAGAGAGAGGGCGCTTTGCGCCCTCTCTCTTTTATAAGCATTTTGCCTTAAACTTTTATTGAGTCCTTTCAAACCACACTTCATGAGTAAATCTAAACGCGCCTTAATCACGGGCATTACTGGTCAAGATGGCTCTTATCTATCAGAACTTTTATTAGCAAAAGGGTATGAAGTGCATGGAATCATTCGCCGTACTTCCACGATTAATACCGATCGCCTCGATCACATGTATCAAGATCCGCATCTACCAGCAACCAAATTATTTTTGCATTATGGCGATCTGACCGACGGTACAACTTTAGGGCGTATTTTAGAAGCAGTTCGACCTCATGAAGTATTTAATCTCGGTGCTCAGTCCCATGTGCGGGTCAGCTTTGACTCACCTGAATATACAGTTGATACTGTAGGTATGGGAACTTTGAGGTTGCTAGAAGCTTTGCGCGATTATCACCAACGCAACGATCGCGAAATTCGTTTTTATCAAGCAGGTTCTTCGGAGATGTATGGATTAGTCCAAGCCGTACCCCAAAATGAAGATACACCTTTTTATCCGCGCAGTCCCTATGCTTGCGCCAAGGTCTATGCCCATTGGCAAACGATTAATTACCGCGAATCTTACGGAATGTTTGCCTGTAATGGGATTTTGTTTAACCATGAGTCGCCGCGCCGTGGTGAAACCTTTGTCACAAGGAAGATCACTAGAGCGATCGCCCGCATCGTCGCTAATCAGCAGAAAAAACTATACTTAGGCAATCTAGATTCCAAACGAGATTGGGGCTATGCCAAAGACTATGTTGAGGCGATGTGGTTGATGTTGCAGCAAGAAAAACCCGACGACTATGTGATTTCCACAGGTGAAACCCATTCTGTGCGGGAATTTCTCGAAGAAGCTTTTGCTTACGTTAATCTTAAATGGGAAGATTATGTGGAGATCGATCCCCGTTATTTCCGTCCTGCTGAAGTCGATCTGTTATTGGGTGACTCGACTAAGGCAAAACAAAATCTGGGTTGGGAACCTAAAGTTACTTTCAAGGCTTTGGTTGAACTAATGGTTGATGCCGATCTAGAAGCATTGGGCTTGCCCAATCCTAAAGGCACACATTCTCAAGATATTGCCACATTACGAAATATTGGAAAAGCCTCGAATTGGTAGCTTAAAAGCCCTGCAAAGCAGGGCTTTTAAGCTACTCATACTTTAACTTAGGAAGTTTATATGCTAGAAAATCAATCAAATATGCAATTTAAAGATCAGAAAATCTTAGTCACTGGTGGTGCTGGCTTTTTAGGTAAGCAAGTAATCGCACAACTAGTTGCCGCAGGAGCTAATCCTGATTTGATCGCTGTGCCGCGCTCTAAACATGATGATTTGCGATCGCAATCCACCTGCGAAAAAGTTGTCCAAGGACAGGATTTAATTATTCATCTTGCCGCTCATGTTGGTGGGATCGGACTCAATCGCGAAAAACCTGCCGAGCTTTTTTATGACAACTTGATGATGGGCGTGCAATTAATTCACGCCGCTTATCAAGCTAACGTCCAAAAATTTGTTTGTGTCGGTACAATTTGCGCTTATCCAAACTTTACGCCTGTGCCTTTTAAAGAAACCGATCTCTGGAATGGCTATCCTGAAGAGACTAATGCTCCCTATGGTGTTGCCAAAAAAGCTTTACTAGTGCAGTTACAGGCTTATCGTCAGCAGTATGGATTTGATGGCATTTATTTACTGCCTGTTAACTTATATGGGCCAGAAGATAATTTCGATCCTCGTAGTTCCCATGTAATTCCTGCATTGATTCGCAAGGTTTATGAAGCCCAAAAAAGATGCGATCGCAAAATTTCGGTATGGGGTGATGGTACACCAACTAGGGAGTTTGTCTATTCTGAAGATGCAGCACGGGGCATTGTCATGGCAGCCGCAGCTTATAACGGGGCTGAACCTGTAAATATTGGCACTGGGTCAGAGATTTCGATCAAAAATTTGATCCATTTAATTTGTGAATTAATGGAATACGATGGCGAAATCATCTGGGAAACCGACAAGCCGAATGGTCAGCCACGCCGATGTCTTGATGTTGATAGGGCTAAGCAATTCTTTGGCTTTACCGCAGAAGTAGATTTTCGGATAGGTTTAAACAAGACGATCGCTTGGTATCGTCAGCATGCTGCTTGAGGAAGCTTATATAGCTGTCGCCAAGCGGGTTAGGACATAAAACCCAAAGAGTAGATGCGGCGCGGAGCGCCGCATCTACTCTTTGGGTTTTGGTTTGTCTTACGACAGATTGCGAACAAACCAAACCCAGATTTTTTGTAAAAGCCCCGCTTTGCGGGGCTTTTACAAATTCTTTTTATGGCTGCACTGAGTTATCTGGATCAATTAATTTTTTGCCAGTCTCAGAGAGAGATTTGCTAGGTTTATTTTCATCTTGTTTAAGAGAACTCTCATCTGCGACATCGCCAATATCTAATGAACCTGATAGAAAATCATCAATTTCTGACCTTGCGGCATTGATTGAATCCTCAATTGGTAAATCAAATACAGAAAAATCAAACTCAGGCTCATTCTCCAATGCATCATCGCTATTTTCCGACTCTATAATCTCGCCCGCAGGATTGGGTATCAAGTTAGACACTGTTGGTAAATTCGATAAATCCATAGATAGATCATCAAACTCTTCATCAGATTCATCTATTAAGCTGTCTAGCAAATTGTCAGCAAATCCATATGAATCTTCACCTGACATGTCAGATTCTTCAGATGGATATCCAATAGATATATCATCATCTAAATCGGGAAATTCTTCCCTAATTCCATCTTCGTCATCAGTAATTGCATCAAACCAATTATCTGAAAAATCTAAAGAAAGATCGGGTGTGGATGCAGTGAAGTCTGAATCTAACCGCAAGTTATCAGTTTTAGATGTGTTTAAGTCTAAATCTGCTGTGGAGATTTCAACTTCGTCGCTGTCACTAAATATCGAGGAGACATCTGCTTCTGAGTCACTCAAAATCCCTTCAGTAAAATCCATAGAGTCTATAGAATCTATAGACTCTTCATCAAAAGAGTTTGCTAAATCCCCAAAATCGTCGTCAGAGATATCAAAGTTAAAAACTTCGTCCACTAAAGCATTATCAGATTCTTGCCTCTGCGAGAAATCTGGTAGATCAAAAGTTGAACTAAGACTAGTTACATCGGAAGTTAGAACTTCAGAAGACTCTTCTCTAATATCGGAGGAAACTATTAAATCTGATTCGATTTCTTCATCTTGCCAGATTTGTCCAAAGAACTCCGCTTCTAGATCTTCGCTTTCATTAAACAAGACCGAAAAGTCAGACTCTGAATTAACTTCTAGCATATTTGATAGAACTTCATCTTGGATTTCAGATTCTGGTGCGATCGCAAATTCTGCAACAAATTCATCATCAGCACCATCGTCTTCAGAGTCAAAAGAATCATTAAAATCTCTAATGTCTTGGACTGCCTCAGCATCATTAGGCAATTCATTAATACTAGCCAGATCGGGATAGTCATCGGGTAGCCCTTCTTCTATTTCAAAAGAAAAATCTTCAGAAAGCTCGTCGGAGAAATCTTCCAACTGTTGCTCAGATAAATCTAAAACAGGAGATTCCTGTATGTTCGTTTCGATTGCGATCGCAGTTTCAGGAACAATAGAAACATCAGATGATTCGGGAAGATCTTCACTTACTGGGATTGAATCAAAATTAAATGGATCCGAGAAATCTAGTTCATCAGCGATAGCCTCTTCGGTCTGCCAGATTGAGTCTAACTCGTTAACCTGTTCAGTGATTAGACCATCTGCTAGATTTTGATCAAATTCAAATTGAGTATCTAAATCTTCAGATCTACTCTCATCGCTTTCATCGCTTTCATCAAACAGTAAAGACAAATCCGTCTCTGCTTGCTCATCAGGCGAGTTTAGTACTAAACCAGAAGATTCCATGGATAAACTTTTATCCAAATCTGCGTCGTTTATTAATGGACTATCATCTATTTCAAAAGTAAACTCTTCTGGCAATCCATCATCTAAAGATGCATCAAGATAAATGTCAGGAATTTGATTGGGTAAATCAGCTATATCACCTTGACTCTCATTCTCAAGATCATTAGTATAAATATCTACTGGATGATCTAAATCAAACCCATCGTTAGCGGCTTGTTCAGCTAATTCATAATTAAATTCATCATCTGTAGTCTCTGGAAGTGATTCATTAGAAGGAATTTCAGCAGCAGTGAAAGGCTGATCTAGCAAATCATTTAGTGCTTCGTCCAAGGCTCTGTCAAATGGTGACTCATCGAATGACATGTCAAATGTGTCGCCAAAAGCCTCGTTAGAAAGGTTTTCTAGAGGCTCCTCAGATAGTTCATTAATCGCATCGTCAGATATAAATTGGCTATAATCTTCAAACACGTTGGCTGTAAAGTCCTCTGGAATATCTTCAGGAATACTTACATTTAGATCTGATGATGCAAATGATGATTCAAATATAGTGTCATTATCTGCGATCGCATTATCGTCAGACTCGACAGACGCTTGAACTGGTTGATCATCCATCGCAAATGGATCGAAATCTACGCTAGATTCACTAACTTCGGATTCCTGAATTAACGTACTGTCAAAGAAGGAATTTGAATCATCTAGCGTAGATTCTATATTCATTTTCGGAATTATAAAATCATCGTCATCCAAATTGGGAATTTTAAAATCTACAAAAGCTGACAAGTTAAGATTTGAATCTTCAGCAAGTGGTGAGACAGTTCCAAAAGCGGTATCTTCTAAAAATGAAGAAGTAGCGGAGACAATTATCGGATCGCCAGAAGCTTCAACGATCGCAAACTCGTTTACTCCCTCCATAGGATTTTTTAGAGACGGGTCATCATGCACATCATCTAAAACATCTTGAATTTCTTCAGCATCAAATGCGTCTTCGTCGTATATCTCATGCTTGAGGTCGGCAAGGAGCGATTCTTCGATCAAAGATATATCTGTCAGATCAGAATATGTTGCTGAAGCTTGATTTTGGCTATCAGGAACATCTTCTGAACTGGGATATTCTGAAACAGAAGCAAGATTTTGTACTTGCGGAGATTCTGTTACATTAATTTCGGACAGATTACTGTCGATACTCTCATCAAGCATATCTTCGAGGTATCTACCATCTGTAGCAGTGTTATCTTCATCATCAGATGCTGCGTATTCAGATGCTGTGTATTCAGATGGCACATCTTGTTCTGATTGAGACAAAGTAACTGCTGCTGCCGCTACTGCGATCGCAGGTACGACTAATCCTAAGTTACTAGTAGCACTATTTGCAGGGTTGACTAGCGCAGAAGATTCTGGCAAACGGAAAAATTGAATGCCTTGTAATAATTGCTGCGCCTGATTTCCCATCGCTTCAGCCTGTTGTCTTGCCGAACGGGTTAGGTCGGCAGTGCGATCGGCTAACTGCGCGATTTCGCTGATATAACTCGCCGTAGAGCCAGCCGCATTAGCAATTTCGGTACTCGACTCAGTAATAGTTTGTCCGATTTGGACAACTTCTTCGGTGGCGCTTTGAATGCTATCAAAGGCAGCTTGTGATGACTCTACGCCCGATGTAAAGCCTGAGACTAGTCCGCTTAAATTCTGAACTTCAGCATCGATCGCAGTTACAACGGTTTGAATTTGAGATGTACGCTGTTGCAACACAGTCAAACCATCGTTAGTCTGAGTCGCCAAATCATTAACTTGACCTGCAATCGATTCAAATTCACGGGCGACACTAGCAAATTGTTTAGGATCTTTTTGTTCAGCAGCTCTCGCGGCGACAAGGGTGGCATTAAGCGCTAGGACTTGAGTTAACGAAGCGATTTGACCTTGATCTTGCACAAATTGCTCTGCCAAGCCGACGAATTCACCCAGCGTTTTCATGCGTTGGACGATCTGGGCTGAGCCTGTCTGCAAGACGCTAATACTATCCGTCAAAGTATTAATCGCAGTTTGCCCAGAGGCAACGGTGTCACGGACTTCTTGGAGTGATTGGTTAGCAACATTGACCTGTGCTGCCGATCGCTCAGCAATCGTGGCTACTTGTTCGGTTAGAGCTTGTCCCTGTGTAACCGACTGAGCCTGTTCTGCGGTGTTTCGCACCACGGTTCGCGCTAGTTCTTCAAGATCGGATGCACCCTGTGCAACTTGTTGCGCTGTGCCTAAGACGCTGGAGATGATCTCTACAAGTTTTTCGCGGAGGCGATTGAGCGTATCAGCAACTAGCCCCGTAGCGCGATCGTTAACTTGCGCTTCAATGGTCAGATCACCCTCTTCCATCGATGAGACGACATCTAGCAAATCGCCAACTTCAGCCTCCATCAACTCTGTTGCGGCAAGATTTTGTTGGATTTTTGCTGCTGATATGTCTTGATCATTATCCGATGATTGGGCTAATTCACCACGCAAGCGAATTTCATTGGTTTTAACCTGTTGGAAAGTCTGCTTTAGAGAAAGTCTAAGACGATCAATTTCATCTTTACCTTCGACATTTGTACTCGCGTTTCCTTGTTGACTTAAAAAACGATCGCATTCTTCGGTGAGGGGCTGGAGACGCTTTTTAAGGGAATTGACAAATCCTAATATTGCGATCGCTAAAATTGCACTGATGCCAACGGCTGCACCGCCAACCAAGACTAGCAGCTTATTAGTAATCTCGGATTCTGGCAAATAAGCCGCGACTAACCAATCACTACCCGCAATTTTGCGATATGCCCACAGATTACCGCCCGTTTGGATGATCCCTGAAGGCTGAGAATTAGCTTGTTGAGCGAGTCCGCTGAGTGATTCTGGTGTCAAAGGTTGAAGCTCAGAAGAGGAGCTGATTACTTTGCCACCACTAACAACCGCAAACCCAATTTTGCTTTCATTGCTAGGATCGCTATTAGTCGCTGTGTTTGCCAAAGACAACAACTCATTTGCGATCGCGTCAGCACTGACAATCCCCACAACTTTCTGTCCATCACTGATGGGAGCGCTGTAGGTAATGATGGTTTTACCCAAAGCAGTATAGGGCTGTGACCAAGAAGCTTTGCCCTTGAGGGTCTCTTGATAAAAGGGCGCTTTTTGAATATCAGCGCGATCGCCAGTTAACAAATTGTCATTCTGGATCGCTAGCTTTTGTCCAGATATTTCAGTCTTTAAGCCAGACTTTTCTTTCCAAACGTAGGGGACAAGAGGCTTCGCAGGAGGAAATAGTAAAGCGCCGTTTGATGCGATCCCCATACCCGCAACGGGAGCAGCATTTTGAACCGCTTCTACCACTAGTTTTTGATAGGGTGCAGCAGTCTTTGGTTTTGGCTGTTGCTGCAATAAGACCCTAGCACCACTAGCGACTCCATCGACTGACTGACGTATATCTGTGAGCTTGGTCTCGATCTGACGGGTCTGCGCTTCAGCAGAGCGATCGACCTCTCGCCGAGCGCTACTTAATAATTCTTGATATACTAAATATCCTAAACCACCTAAGCCAATCAGTGATGTCCCGATCGCAATCATCAGCAAACCCAGCCCCATTGAGCCTTTAGGTTTATTTGGCTTGGGATTCTTCGGCGATGACTTCGATGATGACTTTTGCGATCGCTTTGAGGCTGATTGATCGCTCTTGTTTAAAGAAGTCGCTCTGTTTTTGTTAGGTGTGCTTGCCATATGCATTCGCTATAGGGTAAGGATCGGATATTTTTGTGAGAATCATCCTACACTATACCCGCCCTAATCAGTTAGACAAATAGTATGAAGTCTCAAACTACCGTAATCACGAATACAAAGCCTTAGCTAGAAAGCTGCCAGCGTTGTGGTCGCCAAATATGGGCGGGAATACTAGATAGAATAATTTCAATGGGAGTATACTCGTTCTCCTTGATATTCGCTACTGTTTGATTTGTTTTTTTTGTAGAGTCTATGACAGTGGTAAGGTCATAGTCTGCGCTAGTAATTGATCGCAGCGTTAAATCGGTTGGATTCGATGAATGTAAGTTTAACTCTTGATACTCATCAATAGTTAGACTCCCGATTACGCGATCCACGATTACACCTACCCCACCCCAGCTTTTTTTGTCCAACTCGTCAGCGATTTTACTTAACCTCACTACTGTCAGTGATTCAGTGATTAGAGTACGCTGTTCTCCCATTAACAAACGTAATAACAGTAGTGGCATCACATTTGCTTGATGATGCGTTACGCCAATGATTGCTGTTTCATAAAATGGTAAAGCTAGAATCGCATTGCGTTCAAGAATAATAATCTCTGAGACTAAAACATCGGGGAAAGTAACTAAGCGATCGCCAGCTTTTGTCACAATATATCGGTTACTTGGCGCAACTATTATTTTACCTTGACTATTAGCTTGGCTCATCTTAGGAACGCTCATTTCACTCTTTGTGGCATTTTCTGTAAGACTTCAGACAATGACTCACGGCTAACAGGCTTAGGCAAATAGTCGTTTGCTTTGGCACGCTTTAAACCGTAATCAATTTCTAGCTTAGTGCTTTTGGTTGAGCATAGAATCACATACTGATCGGCAAGTTGATGATGCGATCGCAACTCTCGCAAAAACTTATAGCCATCTTGCTCTGGTAGCACAATATCCAAGAAGATGCCCGCATAGCAATTGCTAATAATTTTATCCAAAACACCTATAGTTGACTCACAAACATCGACTGTATGTCCAAAATCCTTCAAGAAAGAAGTTAACAAATGTCGTTGAATTGCTGAATCATCAATTATTAAAAAATGCTCGCTCATAGTTTTTATCTTAAACTTTATAGTGTTAGCCAAACGGGGTTTCTTATTTAAGGATCTGGCGTAAATGACTCTAGACAAGGGTATCTGTTGATAAAGGCGCAAGTTCCCTTAATAAGTTACGCAATTCATCGCGAAATTTTGGTGTGTCTGAAGATGATCGTGGCTTAGCTAGAAACCGACAATTTGCCCATCTTGCCCTAAAGTTATTGGTCATACTGTTTTCTGCCGTAACTAATACTAAAGATAGTGCAGCTAATTCGCGCTGACGACGAATTTGTTTGATCAAATCAAAACCATTTAAGCTAGGCATATTGATATCAATAAATACAATAGTCGGCTTGTAGTCTAAGATTTTGTCAGTAGCCGCTTCTGCGTCATCAGTAAAATCAACTTGATACCCCCAACTAATTAACAAACGCTGCATTTGTTGCAGTAAAACAGGTGAGTCGTCAACGATAAAAACTCTAGGTTCATTTTTTGAGGCTTTTGGCGCAGCTATTTGAAGACTAGTGCCAATATCACTATCTGACTTTCGCTCTTCTAATGGCACAATCGACACAATATTTTTTTGAGCTAATTTATCAAGTAACAGGGATGTCCGATAAATTGGCTGCTTAAAAGTATCTGCGATCGCACTAATCCGATCTTGCCCCGTTGTCACCTTAGCAAAAAGTGGGAAATTATCATTACCAACTCTTGCCAATAAATTCGCAGCATCAATGAGTTGCACTAATTGAAAAGGATGTTTTACACATTCAAATTTTTGCCATTGCTTTACTTCATTGGCGATGGTGTTTTCGAGTGCTGACAACTGCAAAATAGGTAGATCAATTTGTAGATCATTAGCAGGTTTCCATACAAAAGAAAATCCATCTTCTAAGTGTAACGCCAACAAGTTTTCTAAGATAATTTCTTTCAAAACATCCTTAGTAACCTCAGGATATTTTTTATAAACATTATTCACAAAAGGGTAACAGTAAGGTCGATTAGTTTGACGCTGTTCCCATTCGGGAATACGCGAGAAATTAATACCTTTGCTATTGTATTTGCGAACTAATGTGGGCATGACTTGACCTTCTTCTTCGGCTAGTACTAATCCTCCGCCCGTAAGTAATAATTTCCACCGATGATATTTAGTCTCTACGCGGAGAACTCCTGTAGAACGACTCATGACGCGCATAGCTGCTAAAAGGATATGTAATGTGGCATTCCTCACTACCTGTCCGTCTGTCAAATTGTTAGACACAAGGTCTGAGTTAGGCAAGGAACCTGTCATAGCAATCATGTTTTTTGACTGAGAAGCACTTGGACAGAAAAATACTATAAATATTACAAAAAACGGATCACTTTAATATAGAGCGTAGCAACTAGAAACAACTTCGATTGGTTGTCTGAGATACATTATTCCAAATTTAGGACTGCGATCGCTTTATAGTAAGTAAGCAAATCTGCTGAGATTGTCAATACGATCCAGAAAATCCTGACAAAATCACTCCAAATAGCTCATAAGATTCTTCAATATCCTTAAATATTGTTTTTGATAAATTTTTGATGAGTAACGATCGCAGATTAAAAGTTCT
>CASBRC010000326.1 GCA_949128015.1 Synechococcales cyanobacterium PMM_0003 | reverse complement strand
CAGCAGTATGGATACTGGATCGTCTTCTTTGGCATCATGCTGGAGAATGCAGGTATCCCATTGCCAGGGGAAACGATCACCTTAGTGGCTGGCTTTTTGGCTGGCAATGGCGAGTTGCGCTATCCCCTAGTTTTGCTATGCACTGTCGCAGGAGCGATTTTAGGAGACAGTGCAGGGTATTGGCTAGGACGTTGGGGCGGGTTGCCAGCCTTAGAAAAAATCGGTAAATTATTTCGGATGCCCCCCGATGAAATTGCGATCGCCCGTGAGAAATTTCGCGGGAGTGCCGATCGCGCCGTCTTCTTTGGACGCTTTATTGCAATCTTGCGAATTTTTGCAGGTCCAATGGCTGGTCTATCGGGGATGCCCTACTCACGGTTTCTATTTTTTAATGCCACAGGTGCATTAGTTTGGGGAACAGTAACCACTGGTGTTGCTTACTATGCAGGTACTTTAATTCCTCTAGAAACCCTAGTATCTGGAGTTGTCAGAGTCAGTTCCATCATTGTCAGTGGGGTCGTACTATGGTTTGCCGCACCACATGCATGGCGTTGGTTCAAGGAAAAGTTCAACACTTGGCGCAATTTACCTAAACCTCAATCTCCTAAACCCAGCCATCCTAATCTCCAATCCGCCCAAGAAACACCTATACCATTAGCGATCGCTGAAGATAAAGTGATGGTGAAGATCGAAAAAGATTAAAAATTAAAATCAAAATCAAAATAAATAACAGAAAAAAGGGCTACCCAATGGGTAGCCCTTTTTTCTGTAATCACGGAGAGAGAGGGATTTGAACCCTCGGTTGCTTTCACAACATTCGATTTCAAGTCGAACGCATTCGACCACTCTGCCATCTCTCCCGTTTGACATTTTAAAGCATGATTACAACTAACACAAGCAAAAAAATAAAGACTCGCAAAGCGAGTCTTTATTTTTTTGAGACAAGGGGCTTAAGCCCCTTGTTCGCATAGAGTAATCTATGCTTTGACAGCAGACATCGACAAGGTGTAGTAACCGAGCTGATTAGGAACACGCTCCCACTTACCATCAAGCTTGCCCTTAGACAAGTTTTTGGTAACCCGATCCTTTGCTTGACGGAAATTCTCTACCGAAAGATCGCCATACAGAGCTTTGACAACACTATCAGCATTGACAAACTCACCCTTACGCTCTTGCAAAACCTTCTCGATCGCATCGGTCAAAGTATTACCCTGATAAAGAGGGCGCATAACCAAAGAACTCATCCGACCAGATTTTTTGGGATGTACAGCTTTAGAGACTTCTGATTCAGGTTTTTTTGAAGCCTTAGGTGAAAGCTTTGCAGAAGTAGCCGCAGCTTTAGGAGCTTTAATTGCTTTAGGAGCTTTAGCTGCTTTAGGAGCTTTAGCTACTTTAGCTGCTTTAGGAGCTTTAGCTACTTTAGTTGCCTTAGGAGCAGGAGCTTCAGCTTTGACAGATGCAGCTCTACCTCTCTTGATAGTTGAAGTAGGAACTGTTTTCAAGGTTTCCAGAGATAGTGTGTAGTAACCAAGTTGGTTAGGAACACGCTTCCATCTATTTTCACCTTTGCCCTTAGAGAGGTTTTTGGTGACGCGTTCTTTAGCGACTCTGAAAACTGTCTCTGCGAGATCGCCGTAAAGAATATTGACGACATCATCAGCATTGACAGCTTGACCTTGGCGTTCATTCAAAATCTTTTCGATCGCTTCTGTCAAGGTAAGCCCTTCGTAGGCAGGACGAGTTGTCAAAGAACCACGACGATGTCCTCTTCCTCTTCCTGTAGCAGCAGGTGAAGTGGCAGGAGCTGCTTCAGGTTTGGCGACGGCTTTAGGTTTGCGACCTTTAATGGGGGCGGGTGGAACTTCAGCAATTACAGCAGGAGTAGCAACAGGAGCAGCAGCAACAGGAGCAGCGACAACTTCTTTCTTTTTAGCTTTAGTTTTAGGAGCTTCGGCGGGTAAGGTTCCTAGAAGCGCTTCGACGTGAGCAAGTTGAGTGCGGGCTTGAGCAACTTTGTCTTCATATTCAGATAGGAAACCTTGTAAACTGCTATGCAAAGCTTGTAAAGTCGCGCCAAAACCGTCTGGCTGTAAGGTTACAGGTAGATCTATAGTCATATTAACGGGAACCAAAAAGATAGTAATGATTGATTGATTTGATTAGTTTGTTTCCTCATATTTTGTTTATGATAGAAGAAACTCATCATTTCGTTCTATCACGTTTTGAGAGAACTCGCAATAGTTTAGAAAGAATTCTCACTATTTAATTTATTTTTATTTATTTTTAGAGGAAAGATTTCTATTCATCGCCTCTTTTCTCTTGCTGCATAGAGTCATGCAAAAATCTGTATAGATATCTATGTAAAGCTTTGTAAGTTTCAATCTACCGTAATCAAGTTGAAACACCCTTTATTTACTATTTTTTTAAGTCTAGGAGAAATTTAGCTTCAGCAGTGCGATCGCTATTGGGATATCTCTCTACCAGTCTTTGTAAATAGCTAGGTTGCTCGCTGAGAAAGAAACTAGAAAATAGCAAGTCATCAATATATTGGCTCTGAGGAAACTTCACCTGTAATTCAGTGATAATCCCATCAATGCGCCGTTGATAGTCAGTTCGCATCCTCTTTTCTTGCTGTTCATAGTCTTGGTAAGAATAGTTATGTCTGTTTACAGGTCGATATTGCTTACTCGCAGTCACACCTGCGGGAGGATGGATACGTTGGGTTTCTGAGAAAGTGTGGTTTTCCCACTGGGCGAGGAGGGTCATGGCAACCATGTAGAGAGATTTTTCTCTTAGAGCAGTCGAAAGGCTATTGTCTTCGAGTAACTTTTGATAGAGGGAAAGTGCGATCGCGTTTTGACTACCAGCTTGATATTTGGCAAGAATCTCGGCTTTACTGCGTTTTGATTCATCGCATACCCACCATTCACGACAATTCCAGTCAGTTGGCAAGCGATAAACACGACTACCATCCCAAATTGGTAAATAACCATTTTTCCATCCGCCTATTCCTGCCCAATCTGAGGCGATCTGATAGCGTGATTCAGGCGTATTTTCGGTTTGCCATTGACGTAGTTTTTGCCAACGTAGTTTTTGTGCATTTAATAGTGATTGAGCTTCTTTTTTAAAGTCTTCAGCTCGACTATCCTCTTGCCACCAACGCCCTTGCGGGTAGTAGTAGTCCGTAAGGATCTGATTGGGAATGGCGGCTAATTGCACGTTTTTTGAGACCTCTAAGGCTTTGACATAGTCATGTGATCGCGCATATTGGATCGCGATCGCATATTGCAAAAGGGGCGCTAGGGGTTGATTTTCTGGCTCTTGGAGGAGAGTTTGCATTTGCTCGATAGACAGACCGACATCAAGCAATGTCCGCACATGGGGAAAGGCAAGATAAAGGGCATCGCGATCGCCCATCGGTTGCGCCATGATTTTGATCCAGAGACGAGTCGCGCCCACAATGTCATTACTATCTTGCAGACTGAGCGCAAGGAAGTGCGAAGCATCATCTGCACCTGAATGATCGCTGTAGCGTTTGAGCCAGTCTTGCCATGCATTAAGGCGTTCTTTCTCAGAGCGTTTGGTATTGCGATCGAGGATATCTTGACTGCGTGGCTGACCATCAAAATAAGAACGTCCTGTCAGATCGCCATATTCACGACAGGCGATCGCAAATTTCGATTGAGGATATTTGGTCACCATTCCTAACAGCAAGTAATAGGCATAGTCACCTTTTGGCGCAAAATTTTCGTAACTAACGATCTTTGAGAGGGAATGAAGTTGTGACAGATCCTTATTCAAAATATTTTTGAGGAGTTCTGTCCCTTGGGCATCTCCATGTCGATCTAATTCGGCGATCGCCCAAATCCGATCATTAGAATTCGGTTCATTAATCAAAGAATGGAAGAAAGTCCGAGCAGACGGTGTAATCTCTCCTGCTTTCATTGCACCTAATCGCTCAACCAAAATATACTCTTGAGCCTCACTTGATAATTTTTGATAAAGTGCGATCGCGGATTTGATTTGGCTATCTGTTGGTTGTTTTAGCTGCTCAAATTGTACCCATTCTGATAGCCCTACAAAATTCTTACCTTTTTCGGATGATGTTTTGCCATATATCGCTTCATAACCTAGCAGACGAGTTAAAAAATTGAGATTGAATTGCTCGTAGTAACGAGGCGAATTTCTTGGTTCAAGATTTGCTTTAGCAAGACTGATTAACTCTTCACGTACTTTGAGATCGTCCAAGCCAAATTCTTTCTCCCAGTCTTTATTTTTTGCCTCTGAGATATAGGGCGCGACATCATAAAAGCTAGGATAGGGTAGCCGTCGTTGAATCTGTCCACGTAACCATAGGGTTGTGTAAGGTTTACCTAGATTACGAATGCCTTCAAGACCATACTTTTGGCGAGTTTCATCACGGGAACGAGCGTAATAACTCAGTAATGGATAGGCTTTAGCTCCGTAGCGTTTCCAGACTGGATTTTCAACAGGATCTTTACCCCATTTGGCAACAATAATATCTTGGCGAACTGCTTGGGCGATTTCTTGCCATTGTGGATCGAAGCGAAGGCGATCGCGTAGGACATCATCGATTTCTAGTTGAGAAATTTCTTGAGGACTGAAGGAGTCCGCCAGTTTGGACATTTCCGCAGGGCTAGGTATTTTAACCGT
>CASBRC010000325.1 GCA_949128015.1 Synechococcales cyanobacterium PMM_0003 | reverse complement strand
TTTAAGAACTTCCTGCTGTTTTGCGATTGGCAGCGATCGCAAATTTTGTATGATGCTTTGCTCAATATTAGTTGTACTTTGCATAGGATTCTTTGTTGTGCTGATACATACTGAATTTATTCTACGCTAAGCGATCGCATTTATTTTGATGGTGATAAGCGATCGCAAATCTCTCATAAAAAAGAATTAATCTCAAGGTTTGTGAGATTATGTCCAAAACCTATTTTTTGTTTTAAAATTTATATAAATGGAGATCAACCCTGATATACCTATACAAACTCAACTTGCGGGTTTAGGACAGTTACGAGACTTACGAACTAATCCAAACTTACAAGGTGTCGATATTAATTTTTTGCTTCAACAAACGCCCAGACAGCTAGAAAAGTTGCTCCGTCTTGGTGAAATTGGGGCAAAAGCTTATAAACAAATCATGAAAGCATTTGAAGGGCGAGATCTAGGCAAAAGAGGAAAACGAAAATGAATAATTTATCCAATATTCAGGTTAAACTCAGTTATAAATTGGTAGATAGAAATAAATGGCAATCTATTGAACTTGTACCTGAAAACTATTTTGACTTGGAGCCAAATGAATCTGTAAATCTAGATTCTCTTCCATTTCATAATCATGCAATTGAATATCTAGTGGAAGATTTGGAGGTTCAACGAGAGATAGTTGCGGCGACAAAACTACATTTATGCGATCGCGAAAATCATCAAGAAAGGTTAATCACTGAGAGCTTTTGGAACTCTGGACGCAATCGTTTAATCGAACGTCAAGATATTGGCAATAAGCCATATTCAGAAATTATTTTAGAAATGTTGATGAATGAAGTCCCTGAAGTATGGGAAGTATTGCGGTGCGATCGCCTATCAGGTATTCTCAAACCGTCGTATCATGCCAAAATTCAAGATCATGAAGATGGCTCACAAACAGAATATCGGGTTGATCTATTGCCAAAGCCTGAATCTAGCCATTCAGTACAACAAGTTGCTTAATCGAAAATTTTAGCTTGAATTGAAGCGATCGCAGTTATTTTGATGGTGATAGTGGAACATTAATGATCGCTCCCAAAGATATCTAGACTAATCTAAATAGCAACATCCTCGATCTTCCAGCTAATCAAAAAATCTCCCAAACCCGCAAAGCCCCTAAAATTAGTTCAATAAAAATGACTGATGACAAGACTTATTTAGCTCAAACTGGGATAAATGAAGTTAATATACATCCTAGAATCTTAAAATTGCTTTAGGGGTAAAAATGCTTAAATTCGCCATGTACTTTGCAATGTTTGTCGGGGCAATCGTGATTGCATCATGGATATCTCGTGAAGCAAACTACTTTTTTAGTAATTTGCTCTATTGGATTAGATACAATTGGCTACCTTTCTTTGGTGGTGTACTTTTGCTAGCGATCGCATATAAAGTCTTTAGCAGTAAATCATGATGAGATCGCGACACTTAGACCTGTTATCAAGCCCTCACTGGATAATTACTGCAAAAAACGAGTAAAAAATTGAATAAAAAACTGATAAGTAAGGCTTTAGCCATTTGTATTGCCTATCTCATATTTTATATCATGATGTCATTAGCAAATAATCCCACTGGAAGTGCTCCATCTATATCTCAAGCCCTCAAATGGTTAAGTTTTGGGGTGAACGAGAAATATGGAGTACTAACCCTTATTGTTATTGCGTTTTCGGCTGACTCATTCTTCAAAAGAATTCTCTAGAATCTGGTTCCCATTTAATGACGGATGACATAGCACAGCTTATTCTCTCCGCTTGCGATCGCAATACATTATCAGGTCAACGCGATTACGCAATCTTGCGACTGTTAATAGAGAATTCACTGAAGCGGCAACAGGTCGCGGCGATTAGTATTGGCGACTTTGATTGTGAACTGCGATCGCTGCAAGTTCAACGACAGTACAAACGTCAAGGGCAACAAAATCAAACAGAAATAATTAGTCTCACATTAGACACAGCCAACGCATTACAAGACTGGCTAAATTTGATTTATATTCCCGATGAGTTTGAAAATAATCAAACCCCACTATTTATATCGCTAGATCGGGCTAATTATGGGCATAGGCTAACGGGAACAGCCATCTATGGGCTTGTCAGACGGGCGGCGATTAATGGGGGGATTAGCGATGCGATCGCACCTGAACAGTTACGATTTAGCCAAGCAAAATATGCCTTATTCCAAGATATTAAGACGCGCCATAAGACTCAATTTGAGATAGATGAGTCTCAATCGAGAATCACTCTTGTATCAGGAGTAGATAGCGAGAATCTCTATAAGACTCAATCAGAGATAGCTGAGTCTCAACTGAGAACAGATAATCAATCAGAAAATTCCAGTAATGTACCCTATGCACTTACGGAATTCAGTCCCGATATCTTAACGGCGCTACTATCAGACAAACGGAGTCTCAATACTAGAAGAGCTTACGAAAAGGATTTGCGATATTTTTTCCATGCTGCCTATGGACAAAAACCAACAGAAGCAGTGATTGCCCAATTTTTGCAACTAAACCGATTTGATGCGATCGCGATCGCATTGCGATACAAATCAGACTTAATTACCAAAGGCTTAAAGGAATCCACAATTAATCGCCGTCTATCCGCACTCAAGTCTCTAGTTAACTTTGCCGCCAAACTAGGGAAATGTAACTGGAATCTTGATGATGTCCAAACCGAGACTGTCCAGACCTATCGCGATACCACAGGGATCAAGCCCGAAGGTATTCGCACAATGTTGCTGCATATCAATCGTGAAACCATTAAAGGGAAACGTGATTTCGCGATATTAAGACTACTTTGGGAAAATGCTCTGCGTCGAAATGAAGTGGTTAACACGAACATTGGTGATTTTGATTATGAAATGCGATCGCTACAAATTTTAGGCAAAGGACGCGGCTCTCAAAAGAGTCTCATTAGTCTCAACATAGGAGCTGCTAACGCAATTAGAGACTGGCTATCTTGCTTTGAGACTCAAAATATAAATCAACCATTATTCCAATCCCTTGATCGCGCCAATCGTGGACATAGACTGACTGGTACGGCAATTTATCAAATTGTTAGTCAAATTGCGCGAGCCTCAGGAATTTCTAAACATATGTCCCCACACCGTATTCGCCACTCAGCGATTACCGCCGCCCTCGATGCGACTAATGGCAATGTCCGCAAAGTCCAAAAACTATCGCGCCACAAGAAACTCGACACCCTCATGCTCTATGACGACAATCGCACAAATATGCAAGGCGAAGTATCAAGCTTGCTAGGTGATTTGATTTAGGTAGGTTAATGTACTCGCCATCTCACAAAGGTTTTATTGCTACTTTTATTCATGACTATTGGATGAGGATCAATCGCCTTAATTTTGCTCTTTAACTTAGTTTCGATATTAGCTTCATCAAATATTCTCGGAAATAGCTTACTGGGTTTTTCTGGTTGCTCAAGGTGTAAAACCACACGAATTTTACTTTTTTGATTGGCTATTTGAGCAAATTGTTTCTCAGACAAGTCATTAGCATTAATTTTCGCCGTAAATAAACCAGCAATCGTATCTTTAACTTTGATGCTAATTTCATCAGCCAAATCAATAAGTTTAGTCCTGCAATTAACTCGATAATCTTTGACCTCAATCAACCAGCAGATATCTTGTTCCAAAAAGATGAAATCAACAGCCTTTGTTCCATTCGCTAAATTGCTAAACTGATTGCGATAGAATGACCATTCATCATACTTAGTCACTTCGTCAGGAATACAAGGGAAATTAAAGACTAGATTTCCTTCCGCTAAATCTGTCATTTTTTAATACTCCAAGGACATAAATCGATCAGATTGCATTATTTGCTCATCTAAAGTAACTAAAGGATCGATATCACTGATTGAATTGCCTTGAGTAACTTGTACACTATCGGAGTTATTTGAAGACAAGCCAAAATATTTTGTATCTTGATCTGTCTTAAACCTACCTGCTGTCAAAATCTCTAGCTCACGCAACAAAAACAGACTGTGAGTAGCAATAAAAACTTGGATGCCTGATTGGGATAACAAGAGAATTACTTCAGCAATGACTTTGATTAAAGCAGGATTTAAATTAGTTTCAGGCTCATCCCAAAATAAATATCCTTGACCAAGTAAATTACCTGTTGCGATTAACTGTGCTAGCATCGCTAGCTTTCTTAAACCTTCTGCTACTAGAGGCATTTCAATTTCGCCCTTAGTATTAGATTTCAAGTAAAATCTACCATTTTTATCTAACTTAACTTTGCCATCCATCGCCTCTTCCAATGGACGAAGAAATCTGTTCACCTTGACTACTCTAAGTCCTCTTAGAGGCAAAGCTCCAAGTAGAATACAAGTATCTCTATAAGTTTCCTCGAAATCTAAATAGTGATTTTCATATACTGATAAAAAATTAGGATAAATGGTAAGCAGTTCTCTGGCAGGTATAAAAACAGGACTTGTTTCTAACCATTTTTGTGGTAATAAGTCTATCAAGACATCAGTTTTACTTATGCTTGAAAAATTAAAACTACAATTTAGATTTTTATCTTCTAGCTCTAAAGTTACTTTACATCTAGTCCTCCCCCCTTGTATTCTCCTTACTAAACGTCCAATATTATCTGGTCTAAAAACATTGTTCAGCTTATTACCTATTTCCTTTTGAAGAAAACTTTTGGTTGGGCTAGGTAAATTAGATTTATGCTTGCCTTCTGCTAAAACAGATAAAGTAGTATAGATAAGTTTTAGCAGATGTGATTTCCCAGTACCATTTTCTCCAATAATCACATTTAGTTTTGGACTAAATTGAAGACTAATTTTCCTAAAAACAGTAAGATTTTCGACATTAAGTTGGTTGAGCATGGGAGATAAATGACTTAGCAATGATATTTATGTCTAGCCTATCAGTGATTAAGCTTCTGGCGTAATAAAAACCCAAAAGAACTGTGGCGCACGCTTCGCGTGCGCCACAGCTCTTTTGGGTTTTGTATATTCAAGCCAAGAATTGCTGCTCCAAACAGCATAATGTGGGGCTAAGCCCCACATTATGCTGTTTGGAGATTGTATTAATCCTATCTGTCTCAACTCCCGAAAACAAAGTAATATTACATACAGTCTTCGTCTAGAGATGTATAAATATGATGCGAATACTGGCTTTGGTTCCAGGTGGGACTGGCGATCAGTTACTGTTTTTCCCGACATTGGATACCCTCAAACAGCAGTATCCCAATGCTGAGATTGATGTCGTCGTCGAGCCGCGTGCAATGGCAGCTTATCGCGTATGCCAATCTGTGAACAAAGTCCTCAAGTTTGATTTCAACGATCGCAACTCTTTGGCGGACTTTGGCAACTTGCTCGGAACTATTCGCGATCGCGAATATGGCGCAGCAATCATCACTCAGCCTATTTTCTCAATTAATATCTTGTTATGGCTAAGTGGTATTCCTATGCGAATATCCTTTGCTGGGCAGGGTGATTTTTTGCTGACAGATATTATTACCGCCGATCCTCAAGAATATGCAGCAGTCCAAAAACATAACTTGCTGATGTCGCTCAATATTCAGAACCCATGTCCGCCGATTAAAATTAATCTTCCCAAGAGTGATTTGGACTGGGCCACTAACGAACAAAAGCGGTTGGGTATTCAACAAAGTGGTTTTATCTTGCTCAATTGTGGCGCTTATGCTAACTATCCTGCCGAAAGTTGGGCAACGATTGCGATCGATATGCAATCAAAACTACCAAACTTACCGATCGTAGCGATCGATAGTGTCAATAATGCCGATTTGCTGAAGCAGCTAGCCGCTAAAGTCTCTAATCTTTTGATTACTAGTCCTACAGATATTGGTAAGTTGACCGCTATCATTGCGTCCGCAAATCTATTTATTTGTGCTGAAGGTGATGCAATGCAACTGGGCGTTGCGGTTGGTACGGCTTTGGTAGCAATTTTAGGAGAGAATACGCCTGCTAGTAAATATCTACCGATCGGCGAGAAGCGGATTAAATATGTCCAAGCGATCGCAGGTCAGTCGCTCAATGCGATCGCACCGCAAACAATCCTAGATAAAATCTGGGCAGAGTAAGTTATCAATAAAGGCTCGATTGTCGAGCCTTTATAAACCCAAAATCTAAAAGCTGTGGCGCTCGCACAGCGTGCGTCGCAGCTTTTAGATTTTGGGTTTTGCTGATTAAAATCACAGTTTTAAAGAGAACAGGGTATAAATATGAAATCTTTAGGACTTAAAAATAGAACTTCATGGGCGCTCGCCGCCAATTATGTCGCTAGCAGTATTTTTATAACTTGCATTGTCATTATTGATAGCCTGTCCACTCCATCAATTGCGATCGCACAGCCAGTTAACGCCACACTTGCCTGTCCACAGCTAACTAACCGACGCTATGTCGTTATGTTAGATCGCCCAGCTAACCAATTACCGCAATTGCCAGAATTTTTAGCGATCGCAGCCGTACCTTGCAGCTATCTCAATGCTTCGATGACTTTTTTTGGTGGTTTTGAGAATGTTCAAGCCTCGACATTTCGAGCCAATCAACTACGTGCATTGGGGCTAGATGCAGTTGTGCATTCTTTTACGGCGAAAGTAAATGATATTCCCGCTAACTTACAGGCAACTGTGGTTTTAGTCGAGCTGAGTAAAGAGCCAAATATGGCAATTCAACAAGTTCAATCTCTATCTAGAAAGAATGCACTTTTAGCAACATTTAACAATCGTTCGGTAATATTAGCGGCTCCACTATCAAGTCAACAGAGCGCCAATGCGATCGCCACAAGACTCCGTGGTCAAGGCTTGGCAGCTCAAGTAATTGGGGCTTCACTCATCGCTTCTCCCATATCATCAGCAAATACTTCAAGTTCCGTAACTACCAAGCCAACTACTACAAAGCCGACTACAAGCTCTACGGCTAGGATTTATCGCGTGCTAGTTCCCAATACTAGTGCTAATACCTTAAAGCAGATCCGTGAATCAGCCCCTGATGCTTTTGTGACAGTTTTTAAAGGTAAATCTTATATTCAGGTACGCACTTATTCCAATCGTAGTAACGCCCATCGTGAGCGCGATCGCTTAAATCGTCGCTTTCCCAATACGATTTTGCTTCAAGATTAAAATCCAAGATTAAACCTATGGCATCTGGTTCCAAATCTTTAATTACGGCTGATTTGCTAGCCGAGACTTTACCAGCCGACACTTTACCTGCCTACACAGTACGAGTAAGCGATCGCACCAAATCCGTGCGTCTCTCACTCTCCATTGAGGATGGTTTAGAGGTAGTTATTCCTCCTAACTATGATCACCAAAAGATTCCTGAAATCATTCAAAAAAAACGAGCTTGGATTATCCGCAATCAGCTAAAACTCAATCAGCGCGAAGCCTTTCTTCAGGCTCAATCTCCCCATGAGTTGCCCAATAGTATAAATTTGCGATCGCTAAACGAAGAATGGCAAATTGAATATTGTCAGACTCCCACAAAATCAAGGGCGATCGCCATTCAAGAAAATAAATCTCAGCTAAAGCTAGTCGTCAATGGAAATATTGCTGATATCGAAGCTTGCAAGTTTTTTCTAAAGCAATGGCTAATGCAAAAAGCGGAAAAACACTTATTTAGCTGGTTACGCAAAGTCAGCATCCATGCCAAGTTGCCCTATCGCACGACTGCTGTGCGGAGCCAAAAAACTTTGTGGGGTAGCTGCTCTAACAATCGTAATATTAGCCTCAACTACAAGCTGCTTTTTCTCGAAGCCAATGTCGTCGAGTATGTACTGATCCATGAGCTTTGCCACACTGTACATATGAATCATTCAGACAAGTTTTGGGAATTAGTCGGTAAGTATGAGCCAAATTATAAAATGTTAGATAAATCTCTTAATCAAGCATGGCAAATTATTCCAGCATGGCTTTTATAGCTGTCGCCACTTGTACAAAATAAATCAAAAACCCAAGATAGAGAGGCGGCGCTCCGCGCCGCCTCTCTATTTTGGGTTTTTGATCATACTCCCTTCCACCCAAGAATTAGCGTCGCGACGCTAATTCTTGGGTGGAAGGGAGTATGAAGACTGGCGATAGC
>CASBRC010000324.1 GCA_949128015.1 Synechococcales cyanobacterium PMM_0003 | reverse complement strand
CGAATGTCGGCTGGGTTCCAATCAGCGCGGTCGGGCATTTGCTTAACTGCGATCGCATCTTTAAATCCGATCTTCTCAAAGGCACTATTCCACATTAGCACTCCTTCACGCACTGCATCGCGATATTCTAAAGGAACCGTATTCTCAATCCAAAAGGTGATTGGTTGTTTTGGTGAAGACAATGGATCGTTGGGATTTCGCTTTTCTAGATGCCAACGATTGATATAGCGCACAAATGGAGTTTTGGCAGTATTTTTAGAAAAATCTTGATAGGCCGTCACAAAATAACCAACCCGCTCATCAGCTAGGCGAGGACGGTATCCATTTTGAGTTGGCAATTGCGAGAGGCTGTAGCGGACTTTGAGGGTAAAAGCTTTGCTGTCAGGCAAGGTACTTAGTTGGGACTCGCCAAACCCTGTTTGTGGCATTGCTGTTCCCATAAAGCCAAATACTGATTCTAATTCAATGTTTTTAGGAAATGCTTCTGCATTACTGAGATAGGATTTACTAGGATCGGGCATGAAGGAAGTGCCAAGTCGATCAGATAAAGTTCTGTTCAAATTTGGTAAAACATCACTCAGGATTAAAGGGGCTAAATCAATTAAAAAAGATTTGTTTTGAGGATGAATACTTTGAATTGGCAGTGATAGCAGAATTGAGTCACTAAAGGACTGACTTAGCGATCGCTCTTGTGGATCGCCTAGCTGAGTACGAAAGTTAGTATTCGGAACGACAAACTGTAAATTATTATTTACGCGCCGAAGGGTGAACATCAAATCATTTAAAGGAATGCCACGGTAGAGACCGCGTTCACCCAGCCCAGATTCGAGGGTCATCACCGCCAAAAAATTGCGATCGAGTTGTTCGGGTTTAATTTCGGCAAAGACCTTGCTTGTCTCTTTATCTTGATAGAGCGTAAATAGCCCTGTTAGCTTTTGATAATCTTTGATTACTTCATCAAATGGCTGTAACTCAGGTTTCCCTTGTCCTTGGATATTGACAGGTGAAATCGGTGTATTGGAGACAAAAGGGACTTGCGCTGAAACAGGAGAAAGTTTTTCGATAAACGGATGAGAAATTATAACTAGAAAAAAACTAAGGCAAATTGCTATCCAAAATCGAATTCTTTTCATTTCAACGCCTTTGACATGACTTTTGTTAAATCAGACTACCCACATTAGTTGCATTTGACAGCAATTCGTATAAGTATTTCATAAAAATTTAGTATGGTTGCTGCCATTCTTGCCATTCTCCTGAAGATACAGCAAATCCCGAACAAACCAAACCCAGATTTTTTGTAAAAGCCCCGCGAAGCGGGGCTTTTACAAAAAATCTAGTGGTGGGTTTGTTCGGGATTTGCTGTAATAAATGTGGATAGGAAGCATCCACATTTATTACAGTTTTTTACCTTTTCAAAGCTAATCCTAAAATTAATAAAATTGCCCCGATCGCAAAACAAGCAACCATGCCATAGAAAAACCATTGGGCAGCATTTGCCGTAGACTTAGCGAGTTCTTCTTCGTTCTTAAGCGAAATAATAAATTTTTTGTCAGATTGGATTGGTTTACGCAGCGTGACTTGACCGCCATCATCAGCCGCCGTGCCAATCACTAACACCTCGCGATCGCAGGGCAAAATCGACTCTGTATAGCGATAACCTAATGTACGCCTGCCCCCCATACCCACTGCGATCGGCAAACTAAATCCCCCAAAAGATATTGATGAGCCACTAGAATTTTCTTGGCGAAACTCATTTAATATCTGCACCGTTTCAATATTGCCACCATCAGGGTTTACGAGAAGTTCCCCAGAGCGATCTTGTAAAGTAAATGGGATTGACTGACTATTACTCGATACAGTTTCTGAACTGCGGCGTGTTTCAGTACGGCTTTTACCATCACTATCGCGGATTGTTTGCTGCTCCTCATATTCCCTAACAACCTTCATGGTGTAATACACGCAGGGTTCTTGCTTAAGTTCCGAGATTAATGGTCTTTCACAGCGAATTATGCCGCTTACCTTTACATATTCCCGTAAACTGCCACTACCAATCTCTCCCGCGATTTCACTGGCAATGCGTTGTAAGTCGGCAACTGTCGAAGAAGTTGCCGAACGAATACTTTGTAATTTTGTGTTGTAGTTCTTTTGGACAAAAAATAAAATAATGCCAATTACAATCAGAATGCCGCCAAAAATTGCCATAGTTATTGCAGAGTAGTCTTGTACTTTTGCTAAGTAGGTAGGTAAAAGAAACCTTAAAACCCAAAAAGCTGTAACGCACGCGCAGCGTGCGCTACAGCTTTTTGGGTTTTGGGTTTAATTATGCTTGCCTACTTATGACTTAAAATTATCATAAATGCCCTGCAATAAATTGCGGGCTAAAAGCTAAAACCCTTTGAAACGGGTTGATCATCTTCAGTCAGCTTTAACTGACTTTAGCTTTTAGCCAAGAACTTTAGTTCTTGGTGATTTGTGTGAACAAGGCAGACCTTTTGGGGTTTTATGCCCTAACAAGAATGTAGCTATAGGTTAAGCTTGAGTCACAGATCAAATTCGTGAGATTTACCAATTATGGGGATTAACAATCTCAATATCAAAGCAACGATCGCCATGCAACGTACTTTTTTTGCCACTGGTAAAACTAAAAATTATGATTTTCGGGTGGCGCAACTTAATAAACTTTTAGAAATAATTCAAGCAAACGACAAACTAATTCTTGATGCTGTCTATGCCGATCTTCGGAAACCTGCGATTGAAGCCTATAGCAGCGAAGTTTTAGTGACACTTTCAGAAATTAAGTATGCCCTTAAGCATTTGAAAACTTGGATGAAACCTCAGAAGGTGTCAACGCCAATCAATTTATTTCCTAGCTCTAGCTATATTTATACTGAACCTCTAGGCGTAGTCTTGATTGTTGCGCCTTGGAACTATCCTTTTGCGCTCACAATTCAGCCACTCATCGGTGCGATCGCAGCAGGAAATTGCGCGATTCTTAAGCCCTCGGAACATACTCCTAATACTTCCAGTGCGATCGCAAAAATCATTAATACTAACTTCGATCCCAACTTTATCACGGCGATCGAAGGAGATATTGAAACTAATCAAGCTTTGCTTACGGAAAGATTTGACCATATCTTTTTTACAGGTGGAACTGCGATCGGTAAAATTGTGATGGAAGCTGCTGCCAAGCATCTTACTCCAGTTACGCTAGAACTCGGCGGCAAAAGCCCTTGTATTGTTGATGAAAACTGCAATTTGGAAACCACTGCTAAACGGATTGTTTGGGGTAAGTTCTATAATGCTGGGCAGACATGTGTTGCTCCTGACTATCTATTAGTGCAGACAAGCATCAAGTCAGTCTTAATCGAGAAACTATTAAAATATGTCAAAATCTTCTTCGGTGAAAATCCGCAGCAGAGTTCTGATTTTGCCCGTATCGTTAACGATCGCCAATTTGAGCGTCTAATCAGCTTACTTAATGAAGGCAAAATCTTAATTGGTGGTCAAAGCGACAAAAGCGATCGCTTTATTTCGCCCACGATCATTGATAAGGTTTCGCATGATTCAAAAATAATGTCGGAGGAGGTTTTTGGTCCAATTTTACCAATTTTGGACTATGACAAGATCTCAGATGCGATCGCATTTGTTAATTCTCAACCGAAACCTCTTGCTTTGTATTTATTCTCCAACAATAAACAGAATCAAGAGCAGATTCTCCAGAAAGTTTCTTTTGGTGGCGGCTGTTTTAACGATACAATCTTGCATTTAGGTAACCCTGAACTTCCCTTTGGTGGAGTCGGCAATAGTGGTATGGGCAGTTATCATGGCAAGGCAAGCTTTGATACATTTTCTCATCGCAAGAGCGTGCTTAAGAACTCTTTCCGTTTCGATCTCAAGTGGCGCTATCCACCTTACAAAATGACCCTAGAAACCTTGAAAAAATTCATCAACTAATTCTCAACCGTAGTAGCCATTCATGAATTGTCCCTACGGTTGAGAATTAGCGATGTCTAACGAGAAAAAATGGTAAATCCACTTTTGAGTTTGGACGATGCGATCGCACTGGTGTTGATGCAGGTTCAGGCAATCTTGCTGATTTGTATTCCTGCTCAAGAGTAGATTCACTAGATTGGTGAATCGGTTGGGCTAAGTGTCTAACTGGTTTTTCGTCTAGCAAACGATCTAAAGCACCGCTAAGTTGCAAAGCATGATGTTGATGGCGGACTGATTGCTCTTTCCAATGTTGGATCGCTGCTTCATATTCGGATGCTTTTGAAGCTTGGTGCAGGACTTGATTTTGTAAGTCTTCAATTTGCTGCTCTAATTCTTGCACTCGTGTCAGATCGCTGACATATTCATTTTCAAGACCACGAAGGGATTGATGCAATTGCGCTCGATTAGAAAGATGCTGAATTAGCTCTTCTTCAAATTGATCTCTTTGAACCTTAACTTCTGATAGCTTATTTTGGGCAGCTTCAAGGGTTTTGTTTGACTCCTTGAGCAGGGATTGAGTGGCTTCTAGTTCTGCGATCAGGGTTTGTTGCGAAATATCTAGAGATGTATTCTTGCCTTGTAACTTATTAATCAACTCAGTTTTTTCTTTGATTTCTTGAAAATGTTGCTGGTTAATTTTCTGGGTTTCAATTTCTAGCGCGATCGCAAAACGATGTTTAAATTCTTCCTCTAGCTGTAAAACATGGATCGCTAAGCGATCGCTTAAGTCTCGATCATCTGAAACTAGTGGTTGAACTTGTTGATCGGATAATTTTTGATCTGATAATTTCCTTTGTAGTTGTTCGAGTTGATTGGTGAGTTCCGTGACTTGACGATCGCGATCCGTGGAAACACTGATAATCTCATGTTCTAGCTGATCGACATATTCACATTCAAATTGGTGTTGCGATCGCAGATCCTCTAGCTCTTTTTGCAGGACATTGCGATCGGCGATTAATTGAATAGTTTCAGCATTATTAATATCGTTATCATCTAACGACCAATCACCTGAGAACATATCGACGTTATCTCGCAGTATATTCGTGATTTCCGCGACCTCTTTCTCTTTCAGTATTACGCCACCTAAGAGTGCATCAAGGTCATCGTCATCATTAACGGGTGCTACCTTAACCAAAACTTCTCGTAGTGCTGCTTCAGGTTTCATTTCACTCACGGATAACCTCACCCACAATACCGAGGTATT
>CASBRC010000323.1 GCA_949128015.1 Synechococcales cyanobacterium PMM_0003 | reverse complement strand
AATCACTTCTATCTCAAATTCAGATTGTGGGAAGCCAAATCGCCAAAGATTTGACTGCGTTTCAAGAAAGTACTGATAGAATTCAGGTGTTGCGAGATTATCGGGCGAACCTGATGTTGCTACTGAGCCAAGAAGAAGAACGAACTAAAGCAATACTTGCAAGTCGAATTCAAGAATTAGAATCAACGGGTGAAATATTAGCAGATGCAGAAGAACAGTTGAATCAGCAGATAAAAAAGTTATCTATTGTATCTCGACAGTATACAGATATTCAGCAAGAGATTAAAATCACTAATGATAACCTGAATCAGTTCCTCACAAAACAAGAGGCTTTACGCATTGATGCTGGACAACGCAAAACGCCTTGGCAGATTCTCACTCCATTAAAAGATCCTATTGCATCCTCTACCGATATAAAACGGAATGGAATACTAGGTGCTTTATTTGAGCTAGAGTTTCAGACTATTATTGATTCTGCATATAAGGCTAATCCTGAGCTAGAGATTGATCCCAATCTTCCCAAACCAAACACGCTCTGAGTGTATTAGACAGGTTTAATATCCCATCCATCTAATTCATCAACGGAAAAAATTTGACCTACTGTAATCGCTTGCATTCCTCTCTCCCGTAATAGGTCAACTTGCTTATTTCCATGATCGTTGACTTCAGTAATTCTAAAAACTACTTTCTCAGCATTTTCTATAACTACTCCTTCAAAAGAAATATCGGTGGCTAGATTGCCAATGGGATCGGGATGGTCAGGGGACTGAGGAAATTCAGAGCCTCTATTCATTTTTCCCTTGATTTTGCCATTCAACTCAAATTTATCTTTAGTATTGTTTTTCATTGTCTTTACATATCAATTTGTGGATTGGACACTTTCTATGGAAGGCGAGTTACTCATTTGGAGGCAATCAGAGCTACAAGCATAGAGAAATTAAAGGGTATTAATCTTTTTTGCTAACTCTAAATCTAAAGCACTTATGCCATCTACATCATGGGTAGATAGATCGATTACTACGCGATTGTAAACGTTAAAAAATTCAGGGTGGTGATCCATTTTCTCGGCAACGATCGCAACTTTAGTCATGTAGGCAAAAGCCTCGACAAAGTTCTGAAACTTAAAGGCTCTATGCAACTTGCCATCAACGACTTTCCACTCAGGTAGTTGTGCGATCGCAGTTGTAATTTCTTTGTCTGTCAGCTTTTCTTTAGGCATAAAAATAAAATATAAATATAAATAATAAATAATTTTGCTTTTCTAAAAGTTTGCGCGACTAACGTTTGATTTCCTACATAAGTTGTTTGATTACGAGATAAATCGTCATTAAGACAAATCAAGACCCCCAAAGATAAAGGCGGCGCGATGCGCCACCTTTATCTTTGGGGGTCTTGATTTATAGCGATCTTACAACGATTTGCGCGCAAACTAGAACCAGTCAATTGTTTGAAAGTGTTGCTTCGCAACACTTTCAAACAATTGACTGGTTCAGCTATGAGTAGTGTCAGCTAGCATTAATTTTGGTTAGCTCCGCAATTGGGGCGATCGCCTTTAATTTTAACTTTGGATGATCGGCTTCCACTTGATTTAAATTCCATTGGTTCTTAAATAATAAAACTGGTCGATTCAAGCTGTCTTTGACAACCATTGTATTGAAAAGTCTGCCAACGGATTCAAGCGCATCCCAGCCATCCTCAACCCATCTCGCTACGGAATAGGGCATGGATTCGAGCATAGATTCGACGTTATATTCACTTTGGAGGCGATATTGAGCAACTTCAAATTGCAACTGCCCCACAGCCGCAAGAATCGGATCTCGTTTGGCTTCATCGACGGAATACATGATTTGAATTGCGCCTTCTTCTTGTAATTCTGATATCCCTTTACGGAATTGTTTAAATTTAGAAGGGTTGGGATTGCGAAGCGTACAGAATAATTCTGGCGAGAAGGATGGGATGCCTGCATATTGACGTTTTTTGCCGAAATAGATGGTGTCGCCGATCGCAAACATGCCAGGGTTATTCAAGCCAATTACATCACCTGCATAGGCTACATCGATCGCTTCACGATCTTGCCCAAATAGTTTCTGGGCGTGGGATAAACGAATATTTTTGCCACTGCGTAGATGGGTAACGCTCATGTCCTTTTCAAACTTGCCAGAGCAAATGCGGACAAAGGCAATGCGATCGCGGTGGCGGGGGTCCATATTTGCTTGAAGTTTGAATACAAAAGCCGAGAAATCTTCATCAGTGGGTGAGACTTCGCCGCTTGAGCTATCGTGAACTGTGGGAGTCAAGCCACATTCAAGGAAAGACTTAAGAAAAAGCTCAACCCCAAAATTGGTCATCGCACTGCCAAAGAAAATCGGCGTGAGTTTACCACGATGCAAATCTTGCACATTCCATTCTGCACCAGCAGCATCAATAACTTCTAAATCTTCTAAAAGTTGATTGTATAGATCTTTACCAATGAATTTAATCGCTTGCGGATCATCTAAAGTATAGATTTTGACATCAGCTTCACGCTGTCCATGGGAACTGCGTTGAAATAGATGCACGGTTTTACTAGCGCGATCGTACACACCTTTAAACTGATCGCCTGTACCGATCGGCCAATTCATCACATAGGGACTTATTCCTAATTCTTTCTCAATTTCATCTAATAGTTCTAAAGGCTCGCGGGTGGGGCGATCCATTTTGTTGATAAATGTAAAAATTGGTAGCGATCGCATTCGACAAACTTCAAATAATTTGCGGGTTTGTGGCTCTAAGCCCTTTGCGCCATCAACTAACATCACCGCATTATCCGCAGCAGCAAGAGTACGGTAAGTATCTTCACTAAAATCTTTGTGACCAGGGGTATCTAGCAAATTAATGCAATAGCCCATATAGTCAAATTGCAGCACGGTCGAAGTAATCGAAATCCCGCGTTGTTTTTCTAATTCCATCCAGTCAGAGGTGGCATGACGTTGGGCGGCTCTAGCCTTGACCGCGCCCGCAAGATGAATCGCCCCTCCGTATAGCAATAGTTTTTCGGTTAATGTCGTTTTCCCCGCATCGGGGTGGGAAATAATCGCAAATGTGCGTCGCCGTTCGACTTCGCGCTCTAACTCTTGCCACAGTTGACTCATGGAAATTTTAACGAACTTTTTAGATTTATTGGTACTGCTTCTATTATGCTTACTTTTTAACGCAAAACCCAGATTTTTTGTAAAAGCCACGCTTTGCGTGGCTTTTACAAAAAAATTAATGCTTAATTCTCGATATGTTTAACTAAAAAATAATGCAAGAAATAATCCACGAAAAATTTGAACTCACTGGCGAATATATAACTTTGTGCAACTTGCTAAAGGTTTGTGGGTTTGCGGATACTGGTGGTGTTGCCAAATTGATGATTATCGATGGCGAAATTGAGGTAGATGGTCAGGTGGAGTTACGCAAAGGCTGTAAAATCCGCGATGGTCAAAGAGTAAGCGGTAATGGTTTTACGATTGATGTGGTGCAGTAAGTGGTGCAATAAAAGGCGGCGCAAAATATGGCTTTTTTTGATTAGTTCAGCAATTGTGCGAATTGACCACTATTTGCGATCGGGCTAGCATAAATTAACTCCGCAATACATGATGTTGAAGATCTCATCTGCACCTAACTTATTCAAAAATATTCCATTAACGGTTATTTTAGTCGTCCCTTTTGTGGTGCAAATTTGTATAACGGTTGGCGTGGTCAGCATATTTTCTTTTCGTAACGGACAGCAAGCAGTAGGTGAATTAGCAACCCGTTTAAGTGCAGAAGTCAGCGATCGCATTAGTGTAAAACTTGATAATTATTTACGCGTACCGCCGCAGATTAATCAAACTAATGCCGATGCAGTTAAGCTAGAATTGCTGAGCTTAAAAGACTTTGAGAAAACGGGGCATTTCTTTTGGACACAAATAAATTTATATAGCGTAGGGTATATCAACTTTACTTTTGACAATCAAGAATTTATTGGTGCTGAGCGAAAAGATAATGGACAAATAGTAATTAATGAGACAACTTTAGCAAGAGGGCTTACCAAAACAGCTAGTTTCTCAACTGATCCTCAAGGTAATCGGACACAATTACAAGAGGTCATAGAAAGTGATAAAGATGTCCGACAAGAAGGCTGGTATGCAGATGCGATAAAGGCAGGTAAGCCAACATGGTCGCATATTTATCAATTGGCTGCTCGTCCTAACGTTTTATCAATTTCTCATAGTTATCCACTTTACGATCGCGATCGCAAAGTGATTGGGGTGCTAGGGGTTAACTATATTCTCACCCAGTTAAATTCATTTCTTCAAAGGCTGAAATCAGACCAATCAGAACGTATTTTTGTAATTGAGCGCTCAGGATTAATCGTCGGAACTTCCAGTGCTGAGCGTACTTTTTCAATTATCAATGGCAAACCACAACGTTTGAATATTCTTAATAGTAACGATCCTCTATCACGAGCTACAGCCCGTTATCTAATTGATGAATTTGGTAATTTTAATGCAATTCAAGGTAAAGCATACTTAGAAACTAATTTAGAAGGAGGCAAACATTTTATTCAAGTAAAACCTTGGCGCGATCGCGATGGGCTAGATTGGTTGATTGTGGTGGTGCTTCCAGAGTCGAACTTTGTGGGACAAATTAATAATCGCAACCAAATAACAATTTTATTTAGTTTGGCAGCACTAGTTTCTGCAATCTTGATGGGAGTGATGACGGCTCGTTATATTGCTACACCGTTGCTTAAATTAAGTGGTGCTTCGCATGCGATCGCAAATGGCGATCTGGACTCAAGGGTATCGGTAAAAGGCACAAGTGAGGTCAAAGTTTTATCTGAATCTTTTAATCGCATGGCAGAAATGCTTGCAGAATCTTTTAAACGACTCGAAAAAGCAAATACTGAATTAGAATCGCGAGTTCAAGAAAGAACCAGTGAACTAGGTGATTCTCAGCTATCACTGCAACGCAGTAATTTTTTATTGCAACGTCGCGAACAGCAACTTCGCAGACAACAAAAAATCTTGATCGACCTCACCAAAAATAAATCACTTAATCTGGGTGACTTTATTACGGCTGTACAAAATATTACCGAAACAGCTAGTCAGACTCTCGATGTTGAGCGTGTGAGCGTTTGGCTATTTGACAATACTAAAACAAAACTGCATTGCCTTGATCTCTATATCCAAAGTAGCAATATTCATACGGAAGCTGAGTTTTTAGATGCCGAAAACTATCCAGCTTTTTTTGTGGCGATTCAAGAAAGGCGCAATTTGGACATAGAAGATGTACAGGATGAAGAATCTTTAATCGAGCTGAGACAAAACTATCTCAATCCCCTTGGCATTGTATCTTTATTGACATCTTCATTTGATATCGGTGGTGAACTCACTGGTATTTTGATATTTGAACAAGTTGGAATAGAACGTTTGTGGATGCTAGAGGAAATCAGCTTCGCCAGCTCTTTGTCAGAACTGTTGTCTTTAGGTATGGAGGCTCAGGAGCGCAGACGCGCCGAGGATGATTTGCGGACTGAAAAAATGCGATCGGAACGGCTATTACTGAATGTGTTGCCAAGGGCGATCGCCGAGCGTTTGAAGTCTTCATCGTTTTATAATACTCCCGATATCCCTACCAATATTCCTAGCAAGACAACTGGAATATCTTCTAAAATATTGCCAAGTTCTATCGCTAAGCTAAAAACTAGTGGCACGATTGTTGCTGATAGCTTTGAGGAAGTGACAGTTCTGTTTGGAGATATTGTCAGGTTTACAGAATTCGCCTCCTCAGTATCGGCAAATGAACTAGTGCATATGCTCAATGAAATATTTTCAGAATTCGATCGCTTGGTCGATCACTATGGCTTAGAAAAAATCAAAACGATTGGTGATTCTTATATGGCGGTGGGTGGATTACCTGTTCCACGTCCCGATCATGCTGCTGCGATCGCATCAATGGCTTTAGAAATGCAACAGTCAATTGGCAAATTTCTCCGTCCTGATGGAAGTCCTTTTGAGATGAGGATTGGTATTCATACTGGGCATGCCGTTGCGGGAGTAATTGGCAAGAAAAAGTTTATCTACGACCTTTGGGGTGATACGGTGAATATCGCTAGTCGAATGGAGTCTCATGGTATTGCAGGTTGCATTCAAGTTACAGATGTAACCTATCAGATTTTAAAAGACAAGTATCAATTTGAGCCAAAGCGAATCATTGATATCAAAGGCAAAGGCGAAATGATCACCTATTTATTAACTGGAAAACTTTAATCTTTACTTAAAAATACAGCGCTTTGCGCTTTTATAAAACCCAGAGAATTTTTTGAAAGTGCCGCTTCGCAGCACTTTCAAAAAATTCTCTGTACCTTTTAAAGCCTCAATAGGCTGTAAAACCCCAAAATAAGAAGCGTCGCTTCTTATTTTGGGGTTTTATCTCTTTACTGCATAGGAATGAATCCCAGCCTTTGAATGATTTGCTGTCCTTGAGGTGATAAAGCAAACTCAATAAATTGTTTGGAGACAGGGCTGGTTATTTTCTTAACGCCCAAAAATAAGCTGCGACTAATTGGATATTTTCCAGCTTTGACAGCATTGATATCTGTGGGAAACACTCCATCAATCGCGATGATTCTCACGATTTCTTGCTTCTCTACCTGCGAGACTGTGGCATAACTAATACCGCTATTCCCTAGATCCTGCAAGATGGCCGTTGTTTCGTCTTGTTTCCATGTGATGAAGTTAGCGCTGTCAGGCGCAAAGGTCTGACCAAGTAACACAATGTCTTGAAAAGCTTCTCTTGTCCCGCTTGTTGTGGCGCGATTGATTACTTTAATTGGCTGATTAGTACCGCCAACCTGTGACCAATTGGTGATTTTACCCTGATAGATATCGCGTACTTGATCCTTGGTTAAATTACCTTTAAATGGATTATTAATACCGACGACTACTGCGATCGCATCTTTAGCGATTGGCACTAATTGAATTCCTGATTGGGCTTCGGCAGCTTTAAGGGGACGTGAAGATGCTGCGATCGCCACATTGTCATTAATCAGATTTTGCAAGCCTTGGCTAGATCCAGTTGGTCTTCCATCGGGTAATCCAAAGGTAGTTGGGATATTAGGATTAATTTGGCTATAACCATTACGCAGTTCTTTGATCAATGCAACCATTGTTGTGCTGCCATCGATTTCTAAAACGCTAGGATTTGGTAAAGATGTGTCGATTGTTAAGTTAGCTGGTGGTGGTGGTGTAGTTTCAGTCGATGTTGGTGATTGTGTATTTGGTGTTGCTGTTTCAGTAGTAGATGTTACTGCTGATTTTTGTTGCGAAAAGAACCAGTAGCCACCGCCAGCAAGCCCTGCTGTGACTAATAATGACAGCACTAAAACGGTAGTCTCTTTGCCCTGTGACATAGTCCTAAAATCCTAAAAACATCTGCAATATTCGCTTAACCTTAGCGCAAATTTGGTTCTTATCTAGTTGCCGACAACACTTAAAGCCCAAAAAGCTATAGCGCGCGCGCAGCGTGCGCTATAGCTTTTTGGGTAATTAAAAAATGGCAACACCATTTTTTAATTTGGGATGAGCTAAGATCAAAGCTAGCAGTAGTAACCATAGACATGACGTGTTTCAAAAAATCCAATCCCAAGTAACCAAACAAGCAAGCCAAATTTGGCGACATCAGGTGGTGGCGCTCCTTGCTAATCTTAAAGTTGCGATCGCATTATTATTATTAATTGCCCTATTTAGCATTCTCGGCACAGTGATCGAGCAAGGGCAAACCATCGATTTTTATCGCGAAAATTATCCTGAGCACCCTGCTCTGTTTGGCTTTTTGTCTTATCAAGTGATTTTTGCGATCGGATTACAACATGTCTATGCTAGCTGGTGGTTTCTGACATTATTAATTCTATTTGGGACAAGTCTCACCGCTTGCACCTTCAATCGCCAATTACCAATTCTTAAAGCTTCCAAACGCTGGTTTTACTACACCAAACCCCAAAGCTTCGCTAAACTCCCCCTTGCCACAGAAATTGTCGGCGGCAATCTGAATAATTTGGCGCAATCTCTGCAAAGCAGAAATTATAAGGTGTATCAGGCTGATGATCGCCTTTATGCTCGTAAGGGTTTAATCGGCAGGATTGGACCAATTATTGTCCATGCCAGTATGTTGCTAGTTTTAATTGGCTCGATCTGGGGATCACTAACAGGATTTGTCGCGCAGGAGATGGTTCCTAGTGGTGACACCTTCCAAGTGAAGAATATTACCGAGGCGGGGATATGGTCAGCCAATCAAGTTCCCAAAGATTGGTCAGTGCGAGTTAATCGCTTTTGGATTGATTACACGCCGAAGGGAAGTATCGATCAGTTCTATTCTGATTTATCTGTACTAGATAAAGATGGAAAGGAAGTCGATCGCCAAACTATTCATGTAAATAAGCCACTCAAATACAAAGGTATCAGCTTCTATCAAGCGAACTGGGATATTCATGCGGTTAGATTTACATTCAATAATAGTCCCGTTCTGCAATTACCTGTAAGAAAATTAGAATCCCAGAATGGTGGTCGCCAAGTATGGGGAACATGGATTCCTACTAAGCCCGATCTCAGTGCAGGGATTACTTTAATTACGCCCGATTTACAAGGGACTTT
>CASBRC010000322.1 GCA_949128015.1 Synechococcales cyanobacterium PMM_0003 | reverse complement strand
GCAATTCCCATTATAAAAATTGGTTTTTTGAAAGGCAGCCTACGGCTGCCTTTCAAAAAACCAATTTTGGCGTTTGCAGCGCCATGGGCGCTGCAAACGCCAAAATTGGTTTCATAATGAGAATAGCTGGTTCTAATATTAAGTAGAATGTCTGTAGCAACTTTTTGATAAGAGATGCATTCTTAACTACTATCTAACTATCTGATGGGTATGATAAGTGGTGCGCTAATCTGCATCCTATCCCCATAAAGATTACTTTTTCTAGAAGCGATCGCATTATGTTCTTATCAAAAAAAATCTTACTAGCATCGGTTTGCTCTTGCCTAGCGGTAAATACAGTAATTGCTTTGCCATTTGCTTTGTTTATACCGCCAGTTCAAGCCCAGTCGCGCAGGGTGCGCTATGTCCCACCTAGCAATCTTGACGCGCCCAAAGTCTCTAGCGCTGGTGCTACTCGCAGTGCTTGTACTGTCAATGACTGTTTAATTGCATTAACCCCAGATTTGAATCTAGACAATGCACCAATACCTCAGACAATTGCTGAACGTCCAACCATCTATTTCCTAAGTCCAAAATTGAACAGCCCTGTACAATTCATTCTTTATGAAGTTGTCCCAGCAAAGTCTAATCCAGAGGGTAGATTGCTAGCATCTAGGCAAAGAAAAATCTACGAAAAAACCTTTGTTATCAATAATGATGCAGGGATCATTGCTCTGAAGCTGCCTGATGACTCACCAATATTAGAAATTGGCAAGAACTATACATGGAAGTTTACAGTTAACCCCAAATCTTTTTACTCAGACAAGCTCATAAAGGGCAATTTGCGGCGTGTTTTACCTACTCAGAGGCTACTTGCTAAACTCCAATCCATCTCATCCCAACCTCTAGAACGTGCGGCTCTATTTGCTGAGGAAGGTATTTGGTTTGAGGCTGTGCAAGCCTTGGCTGAAGCACAACTAACAGTACCTAAAAATGCTGAGATTCTATCTGAATGGAATTCTTTGCTGAAGTCTGCCAATTTAGATCGGGTTATGCCCTTTTCTTTTGTCTCTCAAAAGCAGTCACAAAAACCATAAAGAGGAGTAATGGCGATCGCATCTCGTATTAAAAACATCTTGTGGAAATGGCGTGGAATTGCGATCGCAGCGCCCACTATTTCCATATTTGTGATTGGTTTACGGCTAATTGGGGCGCTCGAACCGCTCGAATTAGCGATGATCGATCAGTTCTTTCGATGGCGATCGCCTGAACCTGAAGACAATCGGATTGTGATTATTGGCATTGATGAAGCCGATGTCCGCCAATACAAATGGCCGATTGACGATGCCCTGCTCACCAAATTATTGGATAAAGTAAGACAGCAAAAACCGCGTGCGATCGGGTTAGATCTTGCTCGCGATTTACCTGTGGGCAAAGGTTATGCCCAATTAGAAAAACTTTTTAAAACTACTCCCAACTTGATTGTGATCACCAAAAAAGCGGATTTGGTTGACTCAAATTATGCAATATCTAGTTCAGATATTAATCCACCGCCAGCACTTGCGAATACTGAGCAAGTTGGTGCGATCAATCTTCCTGTAGATGCTGATGGACGTATTCGCCGAGGACTACTCGCTCTCCGTCTCCCCGATGGCAAAGATACACTTAGCTTTGGTTTGCAATTAGCATTGCTTTATCTTGATGGTGAAAAAACGGTTCCCTTTGAGCAAGCGCTGAATCCACCCAGATTGAAAGCAAATGATGGTGGTTATAGCCATGCTGATGTGGGTGGACATCAATTTATAATTAATTACCGTCGATCGCTGCAAGGATTTCGATTTGTGCGGATGGCGGATGTATTAGAAAATAAAATATCGCCTGACTTATTGCGCGATCGCGTAGTGATGATTGGGACAACCGCAGTAAGTTTAAAGGATTTATTCTTCACTCCGCTTGACAATGGGATTGGGAGTAATCGCATCCAGACTTCAGGAATTGAAGTTCATGCTCAGATAGTCAGCCATATTCTTAGCAGTAGTCTTGACGGTAGATCTGCGATCCAAACATGGGATGAATATTGGGAATGGCTATGGATTTTTGGTTGGGCAGTAGCTGGCTCGACTTTGATCTGGCAATGGCGCAATGCCAACATCAAGGATCGCAAAATTTTGATGCTAGTTTTGCGATCGCTAAGTGTCTTAACAATAGCCATAAGTTTAGCCACATCTTGCTTTATCGCGTTAGCCTACGGCTGGTGGTTACCCTTTGTACCTGCGGCGATCGCCTTTTTCGGCGGTGGGGTGATCGTGACTAGCTATCTTGCGATCACGGCGGCGCAAATTCGTACTTACTTTAGCCGCTATTTGACTGACGCTGTAGTTAAAAGTTTATTAGAAACACCTGAAGGGTTAAAACTAGGAGGCGATCGCCGTAAAGTCACAATCCTGATGTGTGACCTGCGCGGCTTTTCGACAATTTCTGAGAAGATGCCACCCGAACAAGTTGTAGAAATTCTCAATGTTTTTTTAGGCACAATGACAGATGCGATCGCAAAATATCAAGGCACGATTGACGAATTTATTGGCGATGCAATTTTGGTGCTATTTGGTGCGCCGATCTATCGTGAAGATGATGCCGCAAGAGCAGTCGCTAGTGCGATCGCCATGCAATTAGCGATGCGATCGGTAAATGACAAACTAATACAAATGCAATTGCCTGAAATTTCGATGGGAATTGGTATTAACACAGGCGAAGTCGTGGCGGGAAATATCGGTTCGCAATCTCGTGCCAAATATGCGGTAGTGGGCAATCACGTTAATCTCACGGCGCGGATTGAATCCTACACTGTGGGGGGACAGATTTTGATTTCAGAAACTACCTACGCTGAAGTAGAAAACATAGTCAAAACCAATGGCTCCATGGAAGTTGAGCCTAAAGGTGTCTCGCATCCGATCTCTATCTACGACATTTGTGGTATTGAAGGAATATATGATTTAGAACTTCCGTCTCTCAGTGACTCCTTAAAGATATTACCTACTCCAATTCTGATTACCTATCGTATTCTCGAAGAGAAACACCTCGGCACAGAAATATTTACAGGAAAACTACGACGGCTCTCTCCGTACGGGGCAGAGATTTTCTCTGATTATGATGTTCCTGTCTTAAGCAATCTCAAACTCCATTTGCAAGTTTTGGCTCAAGATCAACAACAAGAAATAGAAGGCGAAATCTATGCCAAAGTCTTAAAGCATCAGCAACCAGAGCAGATGGTCTTAGGTCAAGTAATGTCTGAGCACTTATCTGAGCATTTAGTACTAGAGAACAAGCTCACGATCGCCGCCATTACTCAACTGCGATCGCAACATGCTAAACATATTTATGT
>CASBRC010000321.1 GCA_949128015.1 Synechococcales cyanobacterium PMM_0003 | reverse complement strand
GGTTAATGTTCTTCAGTCAGTTTCAACTGACTTTAGCTTTCAGCCAAGAACTTTAGTTCTTGGCGACTTGTGTGTACACCGTAGCCTTGCAAGGAGAGGGGGCTGGGGGGTGGTGAATTTAAGGCACTGGTACAACGTCTAGTAAACGCTGAACGATCTTCTTAGGTGATCGCCTTCCCGCCGCCATAATCCGATGCCCTAAGACGTATGGTGCAAGGAATTTTACGTCATCGGGTAGGACATAATCAGATTTGCGATCGCGATTGAGCATTTGTTGAATGAAGGCATAACTCTGCACCGAACGTAACAACGCGGTAGTGCCTCTAGGACTTACGCCAAGGGTGATTTCTTCGTCATTGCGAGTCGCGCGGACAATATTCACAATATATTGACTAGTCGCATCACTGACAGGAACTTGAGCGCATAACTGACGAATTTCTAGTACTTCTTCGGGCGTAATACAAGCCTCTAGCTGAGCCGAACCAATTTTTCCAACCTGCATCCGCTTCAGCATTTCCAATTCTTCAGCTTCGTTAGGATAGCCAATGCTAAAAGACAAAGCAAAGCGATCGAGCTGTGCTTCGGGCAAGGGGAAAGTTCCTTGATATTCGATGGGGTTTTGAGTTGCGATCGCAAAAAATGGTGAAGGGACTTTACGAGATATGCCATCAACAGTGACTTGACTCTCTTCCATTACTTCCAGCAGCGCTGACTGAGTGCGCGGTGTCGCTCGATTGATTTCATCTGCAAGCAAAATATTCGCAAATACTGGACCTGGTAAAAATTGAAATTCACCTTTTTGGGGATTCCAAATGTTTGTACCTGTGATGTCGGTTGGTAGTAGATCGGGTGTGCATTGCACGCGCTGAAATTTACCAGAAATAGATGCGGCTAGAGACTTAGCGAGTAAAGTCTTACCAACTCCAGGGACATCTTCTAGTAATGCATGACCACCTGAAAATAAGGCGACTAAAACCAGTTGCATGGCTTCATCTTTGCCCATGATCGCCTTCGCCAGATTATCAACCAACTGTTGTACTTTGAGTTGCTTTTCCATGTTCCCCATCAAGCTTATGAAGATCGATTTTTGCAATAATTGCCATACTAGCCTATTGCGGTTCGCTTACTCCTATAGCTATCGCCACTGGTATCAGGACATAAAACCAAAAAGAGAGAGGCGGCGCTCCGCGCCGCCTCTCTCTTTTATGTCCAGTTAGCGACAGCTAATAGGATAAAGGGCGCTTGTGCGCCCTTTATCCTATCTAGGTTTTAATCTGCTAAAATCAACACCGTGAGGACTCAGGAGTTACATGGCTGGATATACGCTGATTTTAGCGATTTTGATCTTAGGAGGCATGATTGCGACGTTAGGCGATCGCATCGGCACTAAGGTTGGTAAAGCGCGACTTAGCATATTTAACCTCAGACCGAGAGACACTGCCACTGTAGTCACGATCGCCACGGGCGGGATGATCTCCGCCTCGACACTAGGAATCTTACTGCTATTAAGTGGGCAGCTAAGAGATGGCTTATTTCGCTTAGAAAGTATTCGTTCAGAATTATCTAGTAGTCAAGAGCAGAAGCAAAAAATCGAAACTGAGCTAACTGCTGCCAAAACTGAACAGGAAAAAGCACAGCTACGTTTAGGGCAGATTAATAAGTCATTAGTCGAAGCTGTGCGAAAACAGTCAGAAACTCAGGCTTTATTGCAGTCAGTCGAGAGTAAATTTGCCCAAGCTGACGAACAATTGCAAAAAGCCTCGCAGCAAGAAGCCGATCTGCGCGATCGCATTCAAAATTTGACCGCAGAGCAAACCAGCCTCCAAGCCGAAAGTAGTCAGCTTCGGGAGGAGAAATCAAGGATTGCCATCGAATTAGCGAGCATTTCTCGCGATCGCGAAACGCTCAAACAAAAAGTAGATGAATCAGAACAGCGCTTGGCAGAGATCGAAAAACAACGGATTGCCCTTAGCTCTGAGGTTGCCTCTTTAGAATCAGCCCGCGAACAATTGCTGATTAGTCTCGAAGCATTACGCAAGGGCAACGTGGCTATTTTCGCAGATCAGATTTTGTCGATTGGAGTCGTGCGCCCCAATCTCAGTAATGCCGAGTTACGCCAAGCCAGTATTCAGCTATTGCAACAAGCAGAGCGTAATGCTCGCGAAATTTTAGATTTCCTTCCCGATCAAGCTCCCAAGGAACCAGTAATCAGAATTACGGATGCCCAGATCGAAGCGTTGGTCGATAAAATTAAGGATGGACAAAGCTATGTGATTCGGATTCTCTCCGCAGGAAACTTTTTGAAGCGCGAGACTAAAATTGCGATCGCAGCCGATGTCACTCTCAACCGCCAAATCTTTGCCCGTGGTGCGGAAATTGCGACCTTGCAATTTACCCCTGACCTTTCACCACAGGCGATCGCGTCCAGAATTGAACAACTATTTTTGCTAGTCAGTTTTCGCGCTCGTCGTGAGGGTGTATTAGCGAATACGATCACAGGTAAAGTCGGCAATTTCCCACCTGAAGCTTTGACTGAACTTTTTAAGGTAGCCAGTGAGCTGAAATCTCCTTACGAAATTAAGGCTGTGGCGAAGGAAGCAATTTTTCCTGCTAGTTCCTTAAGCCTAGAGCTAGTTATTAGGCAAAATGGGATTGAAATAGCTCGATTTGGCTAACCAAAAAAGGTAGAGGCGAAGCATCGCCTCTACCAAACTTAAAGCCCAAAAAGCTGTGGCGCACGCTGCGTGAGCGCCACAGCTTTTTGGGTTTTGCTTTTTATTACACAGCGCTTTTTTGGTTAAAATATATCAATGGCAAAAATATCTCTTTGCGATCGCTGTAATTTTTATGCACATACTCAATTTTTAGTCTGTGCAGTACATCCCTATGGGCCAGAGTGGGGAGTTTGCTCCGACTTTGTGTCGGCGGAATTGTGGGAACCAGACGATCCCAAAAGTTACGATCCCGAAATGGAAACAGAATGTGGATGGCATCCCATTTTTACAGGTAAATGTCCTGAATGCCGCACCTCATTTTCAAGGATGAGAATACCACCAGAGCAATGGCGCTGTAAGTGTTGTGGCTGGGAAGACGATTTATAAACTTTTTGCTTCGCAAAAAGTTTGTTTATTCTTTGCGATCGCTCCAGATATCACGACCTTTGACATTGTTAATAGTATCTAGCACCGCCACCGAAGCCGCCATAATATCTCGCTCTTCCCCACCGAGATATAAGCGCCCAAAACTACCTACGGCCACAATCTCCAGAATATTAATTGATGCGGCTTTTTCAGCCTCATTAGCTGCAAGGGCAGCATAGGCAGCAGGTTCGACCTCCATAATGTAGAGAGTCTGACCCGACAGCAGCATTTGACCACGCCGAAAACGATTAATTAGTTGTGTTTGATGCGCGTCTACATTGCGAATAATTTGACTAGATAGCAACCTTGGCTTAATCCGATCTTCTTCGGTTACTCCTAGCATCTCTAAAATAGCCCGACCTGCCGCTTGAGTTTCGCCTTGGCTGCCTGAATGAATTTCTAGCAAACCATACAAGCGTTCAACAATTTGGACACCTGGTCTTACCGAAGTCGCTTTCAATGCAACATCAGTAATGCGGTTAATTTCAATACCTGGAGAAATTTCGATCCAGAGGGAGGTGTCACCTGGCAATGGTAAAAATCCTTGGGCGATCGTCCCTAAGTAAGCAGCATGTTGTCGCTGTAAATTGTCCAAGTAGACGTAACTGCGTAAATCGATACCCAAAAAATTTTTTCTCCAACGAGGCTTTAAGTGGGTTCTACTAGCTGGTTGAATCAAAAAGTTAGTTAGCCTACCCAACATGTAATTTTATAGCAATAATCACAAAAATTAGCGAAGGCAACAAAAGCACGGCAAACCCAAAAATTGTTTATTTGAAAGTGCCGCCGTGGGCGGCACTTTCAAATAAACAATTTTTGGGTTTGCGGCTATAAACCAGCTTGAGCTTTAGCTACTACTTGACTATCTTTAAACTCAATGATGGCATTACTGCCCTCAGGGTTTTTCCAAGAATAAACCTGTCCAATACTACTACCTGAATTATTTTCGGCAATAACTTTACCAGATGCACCAAAAATTTTGTCTACCTGCTCAACAGTCATCCCTTTTTGAATGCGATTAAACTTTTCCAGTGTCACAACTTGTGCTTGCTCCTGCAAGGTTGGACTGGGCAAGAGTGACTCAATCGAGGTAGGAGGATTAGATTTGGATGGATTTTGGTTAGCAGTAGGTGATTCACTGATTTGACTAGGAGAGTTTTTTACTGAGTCTGGAGTGGCTGTAGTAGATGAGCTTGACTCAACGCCAGCATTGGTTGTAATCGCTCTGACTAGTGCGCCAATTCCTAGCCCTAACAAGACAATCGATAGCCCCACCAACACTAACTGCCAATAATTATTGGATAGTGACGATTTTTGTCTATTAGCCCTGTCCATAACAACTAACGAACTTGACTCGTTCTTAGTGACAGGAGATTGGTCTACTTCAGAGGCTAGCAGTACCTTTTTAGCTTGATCATTAGTCGGGGTGATTTTTGCGATCGCCTTTTGCAAAACAGAATGCTTAGACAACTGTGGCTCTGGTGATCGCTTTTCTGGAGAGTGCTTACTATCTAAATCTGGTTCTGTAGCTGAGAAAGATTTTGGTGATGATTGTGGCAGATCTAGCATAAATTGCTCCGTCCATAGTAGGCGTTGCTCGTGCATTTCTTCATCGGTACGCCAACAGTGAATCCTAAATTTAGCAACTGATTCTATATGTAAATTTTGAAGTTTGCTATGGACTAATGTCAGCAGTTTTTCCTTGTCAATGGCAGAATCTGTCCGAATTTGTAGCTCTAAACTACTATCGACAATATCAACGGCAACATCAAGTTGTTTAATGTCAAGAGGCTGCAATTCCTGACAAATAATCTTGGCGATCGCCTTGGGATCTGGTTTATGGGCAAGCTCGGCAATCGAAAGCATACTTGACTAATCGTCCTAGACTAAATAGTGAATAGCTTTTAACTACTCTTGGCTATCTTAATTTCAGTACATTACACGCGCTAACTAAAAATTGCGATCGGCAAAATTGCGTGAGTGTAATAAAACTCGTTAAAAACTTACATCAAAGTTTGGATTATTTGTCTATAAATATACATTACCAGAACCAGTTTTTGAAAGTGCCGCCTACGGCGGCACTTTCAAAAACTGGTTTTGGGTTTGCAGTGCCATAGGCACTGCAAACCCAAAACTGATTTCACCAAGAGAATTGCTGAGTATCTATCCCGAAGATCTAAACACTCTATGTGTTTGTAGACACATACAACTTAATGAATTTCGGTCTTGTGCATCACAAATGAGATAAATCCTGATAGGGTTAGTTTGGAAACTGTAACTCAAATTTTTTGTAACCCACAGAATTCATGAAAGTACTGGTAATTGGTGGCGACGGTTATTGCGGATGGGCGACAGCTTTACATCTTGCCAATAAAGGGTATGAAGTTGGTGTGTTAGATAGCTTAGTGCGCCGACATTGGGACAATGAGTTAGGTGTTGCGACGCTCACTCCGATCGCCTCTATTCAAGATCGGATATATAAGTGGCAAGCAGTTTCAGGTCAAAAAATCGACTTGTTTATTGGTGACATTACTAATTACGAGTTTTTGCAAAATACATTCCGTAGTTTTGAGCCTGAAGCGCTCGTCCATTTTGGTGAACAGCGTTCAGCACCATTCTCGATGATCGATCGCGAACATGCTGTGCTCACCCAAGTAAATAACGTAGTTGGCACGCTTAATTTGCTCTATGCAATTAAGGAGCATAATCCCGAATGCCATCTAGTTAAACTTGGCACGATGGGCGAGTATGGCACTCCTAATATTGATATCGAAGAAGGCTACATCACCATTGAGCATAATGGGCGTAAAGATACACTTCCTTATCCAAAGCAACCAGGAAGTTTTTATCACCTTAGCAAAGTTCACGATAGCCACAATATTCAGTTTGCTTGTCGGACATGGGGATTGCGGGCGACCGATCTTAACCAAGGCGTGGTTTATGGTGTCCTCACCGAAGAAACTGGCACTGATGAGTTACTGATTAATCGTCTTGATTATGACGGTGTGTTTGGGACGGCTCTTAATCGTTTTTGTATCCAAGCAGCGATCGGACATCCTTTGACGGTCTATGGAACGGGTGGACAAACTCGGAGTTTCCTTGATATTCGCGACACAGTGCGCTGTATTGAACTTGCGATCGCAACTCCTGCGGAAGCTGGCAAAATGCGCGTTTTCAATCAATTTACTGAGCTTTTCTCAATCCGTGATCTTGCCTTGATGGTTCAAAAAGCTGGACAAACCCTTGGGATCAAAGTTGAAGTACAAAATATTGATAATCCCCGTGTCGAGCTAGAAGAGCATTATTTCAACGCTAAAAATACCAATCTTCTCGATCTTGGCTTACAACCTCACTTTCTATCCGATGCCCTGATCGACTCATTGCTTAACTTTGCGATCAAATATCGCGATCGCATTGACCATAAGCAAATCTTGCCAAAAGTAAAATGGCGTGGCTGATCTCACAAAAGAAAAATATTACAAAGTGCTATTTTCAATTGCGAAGAAAACCCAAAGAATCAATGAAGATTCGCCCCTCTCATCCTTTCGGGTGTTGTGTTTAGTCCCTGCGATAGAAGCTTTTAAATAAAACAAGAGGTATCTTAGATTACATAACAAAGTAATTGTCAATCCCTTCTTACCGAACCCTAACATGACATCTTCTACAAAAACTTTACGCGTTTTGGTGGTGGATGACCACGAACTGACACGATGTACACTAAAGCTAGCACTTTCAATGCAACCCTGCATTGGCATCGTAGAAGTTGCAACTAATGGCAAAGAAGCGATCGCCAAAGTACACAAACATGAACCTGATGTTGTGGTCATGGATCTCCATATGCCTGTGATGGATGGCTGGACAGCCTCCAACGCTATCAAAACTGAATACCCTCATATTAAAATTGTTGCTTACTCAGCCGCTGATGGGGGAAAAGCTCAAGCTATCTCTAATGGAGCAAGCATTGATGCTTTTTGCGACAAAGGGGCTTGTACTCGTAGTTTACTCGAAGCAATCAAAAGTGTTGCTTAAGTCCAATAAAATCCCCAATAAAAAAGAGTCGGCGCATAGCGCCGACTCTTTTTTATTGGGGATTTTTAATAGGTGATAAAAATTTTGCTGCAATGATGCCACCAATGAGACCAAATAGATGTCCTTCCCATGAAATATAGGATCTTGTCGGCAATACGCCCCAAATCAAACCGCCATAGGTAACTGCGATCACGATCGCAATTGCGATCGCGACAAAGCTTCTTTCAAAATAGCCGCGAAATAGTAAATAACCAAAATAGCCAAAAATTACGCCACTCGCACCAACATGCACAGAATTAGGGCTACCAATTAACCAAGTCCCTAAGCCACTAACTAACGCTGAGATAAAGGACACAAAGTAAAAATCCTTGATATTCCTCAACATTACCAACCAGCCCAAAACAATAAACGGGGCTGTGTTTGCCAAAACATGATAAAAACTGCCATGCAGAAACGGAGCAAATAAGATGCCGCGTAATCCAATCAAGTTGCGCGGTAAAATTCCGAACGCATTGAGCCTGCCTCCAAAGATCACGCCATTGAGAATAAAGATAATCCAAAAAATAGATACCACAGTCGCCAGTATCTTAACTTGGGTTTTCAGCTCCCCACCGATTGTTTGCGTATTTTGCTTCACAAGTTTGCCCCGTACTTAAAGTACTTACAGCTTAGCGCAACCAAACTATACCAACCCCAACTAAGGTTTTTCGATAATGCGAATATTGACATATTGCTCGTTTTTAAACTTTTCTTTTAACCTTTTTTCAACTTCCTGTTCTTGCTTCTTCTGAGAATCATTGAGAGCCTGAGCAATCCATAGACAGTACCCAACTATAAAAGCCCCAAAAAATTCCATATAAATTCCATGTAAATTCATGGAAATGGATACTACAGTAGTTAGATTTTATAAGTCAAGTAATTAACCTTAAAAAACATTAGAACTTAATATTTAGCAATCCTAGATAGGTTGTAAGAGTCCGCCACACTTGCGATCGCAATACATACACATCTTGGAATTGCGCGGATTTTGATACTTTCATTACATTTTATTTGGGTGACGCGCATTTTGTATGTTATGTTGATACATGGCACAAAAGTGTCGCATTAATTTGATTAATCGCAGGTAGCACCTAATCAATAGCTCCAATTTAAGCTAATAAGTAGCAAACAAGTTTTTTAAACAAGTTTTTTGTAGCGGCTGCTCTAGTCACCTGCTGAAGATTTTATAGCGTAGAGGTTTTCTATTATCATGTCCATTCGCCTTTATGTTGGCAACCTGCCAGCAGAATTAGATCGCCAAGCTCTAGAGAAAATTTTCAATGAATCAGGTGATTCAGTATCTTTGAAAGTTATAACCGATCGCAAAACAGGCAAATGCCGTGGTTTTGGCTTTGTGACAGTCGGCTCTGATGAAGTTGCTGATATCGTCATTGAAAAGTTTAATGGTTATGATTTTAACGGTGCTGTCTTAAAGCTAGAAAAAGCCTTGCCTCGAACCAAAGGCAAAGCCGAAGACGGTTCTGATTTGGAGGAAGGTTCTGAAGACGTTTCCAATCCTGAGATTGAATCTACTGTTACTAGTACTGTTGCCGCACCAGTCAAAGCAGCAGCTAAGCGCAAAAAACGCACCAATAACAACAAGAAAACGACTGGAAGCGTATCTAGCTCCAGCAGTTCATCAGAAGCACATCAACCTGACCCACGTTGGGCTTCAGATTTAGAGCGATTGAAGCAGCAGCTTCTAGAAGCTCAAGGTGCAGCTAAATAAATCCCATAAAAAAGCCTCGCATTGTGAGACTTTTTTAAACCCCCAAAAACAAAGTTGCGGCGCGAAGCGCCGCAACTTTGTTTTTGGGGGTTAGGATCGCAAATTAGATAAAACCCAAATATGTTTCGGCGGGCTTCGCCCGCCGAAACATATTTGGG
>CASBRC010000320.1 GCA_949128015.1 Synechococcales cyanobacterium PMM_0003 | reverse complement strand
GGATGGCGATCTGGCGGCAAATAATGGCGGTTGGCAATGGAGTGCATCTAGTGGCATGGACCCGAAACCTTTGCGGATTTTCAATCCTGCTTCTCAAGCGCGTAAATACGATCCTGAAGGTGAGTATATTTTGCGCTGGTTGCCTGAATTACAAGGCTTAACTACAGCCGAGCTATTAAGTGGCAATATTCCACCGCATCAATGTAAAAAACGCAGTTATCCTTTGCCAATAGTCGATCACAGTATTCAACAGCAAAAATTTAAAAGGTTCTATCAAGATTGTAAAGTTACTTAACATCTACCGTTAGTTGAGATAGCCTATTTATACCAAAACAAAAATGGCGTAGCCGTTTTTTGTTTTGAAAACCCTTACTGGGTTTGATTTTTAGTTCACAAAAGTGTCGTTACACCTTTGCGAATGGGTATTACTGTTTAGGTATTAGAGTATGACATTTCCCCAACTTGAGAACTTATCGGAACAGAGATGGCATCAAATTTCTGTGGATGATGTTGCCAAATATCTGAAAACAGATTTGAACGCGGGATTGCCAGCCGCAGATGTGTCTCAACGTCAGGAAGCCGATGGATTTAATGAACTCAAGGGCAAAAAAGGCAAAAGTGCGATCGCTCGTTTTTTGATGGAATTTAACCAACCTCTGATCTACATCCTACTCGTTGCGGGGGGAATCACCTTGCTACTCAAAGATTGGGTGGATGCAGGGGTGATCTTGGGGGTGACGGTGATTAATGCCGTGATTGGATTTATCCAAGAGTCAAAAGCTGAGGATGCGATCGCAGCTCTCGCCAAATCGGTCTCCACCGATGCGACTGTAATTCGTGATGGCAAAAAAGTCCAGATTAACTCCCGCGAATTGGTAATTGGCGATCTGGTATTACTGTCATCGGGGCATAAAGTACCTGCGGATTTACGCTTGGTGACCTTGCGCGACTTACAGGTAAGTGAGTCCGCGTTAACGGGTGAATCGGTTCCTGTGCAGAAAAATGTTGAAGCCCTCGCCACTGAGACAGTTTTAGCTGATCGCTTAAACATGGTTTATGCCAGTAGCTTAGTTACTTTTGGACAGGCTAAAGGGATCGTCGTAGCGATCGCAAATCAAACAGAGACAGGAAGAATTTCGCAACTAATCGAGCAAAGTACCAATCTCGAAACACCGCTTACTCGCAAAATTGAGCAATTTAGTAAAAAGCTGTTATATGTTGTTTTGGGTTTATCCGCCTTTACATTTGTGGTTGTAATCGGCAAGGGTGGAACTTGGACAGATGGCTTTAAAGGAGCTGTGGCTCTGGCTGTGAGTGCAATTCCTGAAGGATTACCCGCCGTTGTTACTGTCACCCTAGCGATCGGAGTGGGGCAGATGGCAAATCGCCATGCAATTATCCGCAAACTCCCCGCCGTAGAAACCCTTGGCAGTACCACCGTGATTTGTTCTGACAAAACAGGCACACTTACCGAAAACCAGATGACGGTGCAAGGGATCTACGCTGGCGAAGTTTCTTATGTCGTCACAGGTGTGGGCTATCAGGCGGAAGGCGCGATTTTAGAAAATGATCAACCCGTTGAAGTTAGCCAAATTGACACCTTACAAGACTGTTTGCAGTGTGGTCTATTGTGCAATGACTCTCATTTACAAGAACAGGATGGACAGTTAACGGTGGTAGGTGATCCCACTGAGGCGGCTTTGATCGTTTCAGCCAGTAAGGCAGGCTTAACGTTGCCAGATCTAGAACAAATTCAACCACGCCTAGACACGATCCCTTTTGAGTCGCAGTTTCAATATATGGCGACCTTACATCAACACCGAGAAGTTGCCAATTTCCATACAATTTATGTTAAGGGTTCGGCGGAAGCGATCTTGCAAAGAAGTTCCTATCAACTCGATCGCCATGGTGAAAATATTGATTTAAAGCGATCGCAAATTGAACAAGTTGTTGACCAAATGGCATCCCAAGGCTTGCGAGTTCTTGCCTTTGCCAAGAAAGAAATTCCTGACCAAAAACAAGGAATTAATCACGACGATATTGATGATGATCTAGTTTTTCTGGGACTTCAGGGGATGATCGATCCTCCCCGTACTGAGGCGATCGCCGCCGTGCGAGCCTGTTATTCCGCAGGAATCCAAGTAAAAATGATTACAGGCGATCATGCTCTCACGGCGGCGGCGATCGCTAAGCAAATGGGACTCAGCCAAGATCAAGAAGCATTAGTATTCACTGGTAAACAACTGGGGGAAATGGATGATCAAGCTCTCACTAAGGCGGTTGAAGCTAGTAACGTATTTGCGCGAGTTGCCCCCGAACAAAAACTACGCCTAGTCGAAGCCTTGCAAGCCAAAGGGGAAATCGTCGCCATGACAGGCGATGGCGTGAATGATGCCCCTGCGCTGAAGCAAGCAGACATCGGTATCGCTATGGGCATTACTGGCACAGAAGTGGCTAAGGAATCCGCAGATATGGTTTTGACCGATGATAATTTTGCCTCGATTGAAGCTGCTGTCGAAGAAGGGCGCACCGTTTATAGCAACCTGATCAAAACCATTAGCTTCATCTTGCCTGTCAATGGCGGCGAGGCGCTCACGATTTTGGGTGGTATTCTGGCGGGGGCGAATTTGCCAATTCTACCAGTACAGATTCTGTGGGTGAATATGGTTAGTTCTGTAGCTCTTAGTGCCACCCTTGCCTTTGAGCCAAAAGTGAAAGGCATGATGAAGCGATCGCCAATTCGTCCCGATCAGCCCTTACTTACAGGGCAATTACTATGGCGCATCCTGATCATTTCCATCTTTAATCTGATCGCTGTATTTGGCATGTTTGAATGGATTTTGCAAACCACAAATAACATTGAGCTAGCGCGAACTATGGCAGTACATACGCTCGTTGCCTCTGAGAGTTTCTATTTGCTCAGCATCAGTCAATTTGTACCATCTCTATTGACTTATTTTAAAGATCGCACCAGCCCTATCACCTATATTCCTGCGATCGGGATTGTCTGCGTCTTTATTTTGCAAATTTTCTTTAGCCAAATATCATTTGTTAATCCGTTGTTTGATACTCAGGCTCTCAGTTTGCTACAAGCAGTGATTTGCATCGGTGTAGGGGCTTCTGTGATTGCACCTGCTCTATTTCTCAATCGAGTTGTACCTCTTAGATAAAAGGCGATCGCAAATACATCTTTTTTATATAGCGCTTTGCACTCAAACCCAAAAGACCTCAGCAATTTTCATTATAAAAATCGGTTTTTTGAAAGCCCGCCAACGG
>CASBRC010000319.1 GCA_949128015.1 Synechococcales cyanobacterium PMM_0003 | reverse complement strand
GGATTTTTATCCCTGCGTAAACGTTTGCATAGTTCTAATCCTGAAAGATGCGGTAACATCCAATCTAAAATCGCTACGCTATATTCTGTTGCTTGGCGATCGAGATATTCCCAAGCATCCCTTCCATCTTGTACCCAGTCAACGACATATTTTTCCTGTTTGAGACTGCGCTGAATGGCAGTCCCCAAGTCAATCTCATCTTCGACTAGCAGAATTCTCATATCTTGTTTCTTAGGTTAGTAAGTTGCAAACTATTTACGAAACCGTAGGGGCAATTCATGAATTGCCCCTACGGTTCGTAAATAGTTTGCCGTAGCTACTTATTTATACCAAGTTTGATACCACTGCCGCATTTGTTCGATTTCTGAGCTTTGAGCTTTCACGATCGCCGTGGAGAGTGTTCGCATTTCGCTGCGATCGCTATCAACGATCATATTGGACATCATGAGAGCCATTTTGTGATGGGGAATCATCTCTTCGATAAAGGCTTTGTCAAAATCAGGAGCAGTTTCAAGGGCTTTAAGATCGACTGCCATCATATTCTGCATTCCCATTGAATTTCTCCAGCCCATCATTCTTCCATAGCCTCTACGACCTCTATAGTTGGTTACAAAATCAGGAACTTCAACGCCATACCATTGCTTGTACCAAGACTTCATTTGCTTGATTTCATTAGTTTGACTGCTCTTAATCGACTCAGCAAGCTTTTTAATCTCAGGACGCTTAGAAAGTTTGAGCGCTAGATCTGCCATCTGCACAGCCCCTTCATGGTGCGGAATCATCATTTCGATAAAATGGAGATCTGCCCACTCATCTGAATCTGACATCATGCCACGATTCATAACACCTTGACGAATCTGACTCTGAATAGTTGGACGTGGTGTTGGACTCGTCAATTCACGGGATGTTTGTGGTGTTTGATCTGCTTGGGCGCAAGCAGTCACAGCAACCACGACTGCTGTAACCAGAGTGCCAGCAATACCCAAGAGTAATACTTTATGCTTTTGGGGACTGGTCTGATTTTCTCTAGTAGAGTCTTGAGGATCTTTCGAGTTCATAGATTTTCCCTAACGCTATATTTCTACGCTAGTTCAAGAAAATGAAAGCAGGCTGAAATTCACTATTTTGAAAGGAAACTTAACGCAATCAAAATACTATGTAGCTTACATTTCAATCTCATTTTATCTTTGCCTAAAAAATAATTTTTTGTAGAGCTTGACTCTCCAGTTAGCTAGAGAGTGTATAACTAACTTAATTGAATTTTCAGGAGACTAAGAGTTAACTATGGTGGCTACATTATCTCAAGATCAAGCCAAAGATCAGCTATTGCTGCAAATTGGTCAAGTCGCAGTTCAGAGTCAAGTTCCGATTAAAACGATCCGCTATTATGAAGAACTTGGCTTATTACAGTCTTCAGGACGTACTGAGGGAAAATTTCGACTATTTACTCCCGATACAATCAAACGAATTACTTTCATCAAAAGATTACAGAAACTAGGTTTAAGTCTGCAAGAGATTGCCGACATTTTGGAAGTTCACGATCGCGGTTTAGCTCCTTGCTCTGAAATCAAGCAACAACTTGAGGATCAGATCCTTGAGATTGATCTGCGAATTGCCGAATTAATGACTTTGCGCGGTGAGATTAACGAATTACTCGACGATTGGACCCCCATAGCCAAGACAACCACGGTCGAGATTTGTCCGATCATTCAAAAAAAGGCAAAACTTGGAAAATCCTAACCTAACGAGAAAAATAGAATGGATAAAATCATCCTAAAGCTTCTTTTGATTCTAGATACATACAAAGATGAAACCATGATGAAATTGAAGTAACAATCTCGATATTTCACATTTTGTCATTAAGTTAATCGATTCAATCAATTCACTCATCAAATAACTCATGAAATAAGTATGTTGAATGTCAGTAGTCCTCACTGTGACTTAAAAGTAACTATTTAAAACTATGAAACTTGATCTAAAAGTTCCCGAAATCTCTTGTGGTGGTTGTGTAAACGCGATCGCCAATGCAGTCAAGACACTCGATGCCAATGCTATTGTCCAAGGCAATCCAACCACTAAAATTGTGTCGGTGGAAACCCAAGTTTCTGAAACTGCAATCAGAGAAGCGATCGCAAAGATTGGCTTTCCTGCTGATTAACCAACTGCGTCATTAGAGTTTTTAGTTTAGAAATATTGATTTAAGGAAGTAAGAATGGATAAGATTACTCTGAAATTACGCGGAATGCACTGTGCCTCTTGTGCAAGTAGCATAGAATCTACGACACGCGCTATAAATGGTGTGGCGAGATGTAATGTCAACTATGCCACTGAGCAAGTAGCAATCGAATATGACAAGCAAAAAACTAATCCTGATGCGATTCAAAATGCGATCGCATCTATTGGCTATGAAGCTGTTTTACCAGATCACTCTGAAGCAGGAAAAGACGCAGAGACAACGGCGCGATTAACTGAATCGCAAAGTCTAACCCGCAAGGTTTGGGTAGGAGGAGTAATTGGAGCGATTTTAGTATTTGGCTCAATCCCGATGATGACAGGATTGGATATTCCTTTTATTCCAGCTTGGTTGCATAATCATTGGCTTCAGCTTGGTCTAGCATTACCCGTGCAGATTTGGTGTGGAAGTTCTTTTTATATTGGCGCTTGGAAAGCCTTTAAAAATCATACAGCCACAATGGATACTCTGATTGCTTTAGGAACTTTAGCAGCCTTCTGTTATTCACTTACCGTCACTCTTAATCCTAATTTCTTTGTCTCGCAGGGCTTAAATCCTGAAGTTTACTATGAGGTTTCGGTACTAATTATTGCGCTAATTCTGTTAGGTAAACTTTTTGAGAATCGAGCCAAGAGAGAGACATCCGAGGCAATTCACAAGTTAATGGGATTGCAACCAAAAACGGCACGAGTTCTACGCGATGGTCAAGAATCTGACATTCCTATTGAAGATGTACAGATCGGTGATGTCGTACTTGTGAGACCAGGTGAGAAAATCCCTGTCGATGGTGATGCGATCGCAGGCAACTCCACCGTCGATGAGTCAATGATCACAGGCGAAAGTATTCCCATTGAGAAAAAAGTCGGCGATCGCGTGATTGGGGCGACCATGAATAAAACTGGTAGCTTGCAGATCAAGGCTAGTCATGTTGGTAAAGATACAGTTCTATCGCAAATAGTTAATCTTGTTCAACAGGCGCAAGGCTCGAAAGCGCCAATTCAACGCCTAGCAGATCGCGTCACAGGTTGGTTTGTACCTGTGGCTATTTCGATTGCGATCGTCACATTTCTGATCTGGTTTAACGTCACGGGCAACTTAACAATGGCGACTATTTCCGCCGTTGGAGTGCTGATTATTGCCTGTCCTTGCGCTCTAGGCTTAGCGGCTCCCACTTCAATTATGGTAGGAACTGGTAAAGGTGCAGAAAATGGCATCTTGATTAAAGATGCAGGTAGTTTAGAACTAGCTCATAAAATCCAGACAATCGTACTTGACAAAACTGGAACTGTGACCGAAGGCAAACCGACTGTTACCGATCTTTTTGCTGTGAATAAAGATGATGATGAATTATTAAAACTTGTAGCGGCGATCGAGCGAAACTCTGAACATCCTTTAGCCGAAGCTATTGTGGAATATGCCAAGCAGAAGAAAATCGAAATTCCTGAAGTAGTTGATTTCGGGGCGATCGCAGGTAGCGGTGTGCAAGGAAAAGTCAATAATGCCCTGATTCAAATCGGAACTAGGCGATGGATGGATGAGCTAAACATTGATACTAACGCGCTTCATCAATACCAAGATGCTTGGGAGATAGG
>CASBRC010000318.1 GCA_949128015.1 Synechococcales cyanobacterium PMM_0003 | reverse complement strand
CATTATAGATACTCATTGCAGTAATTTGTGAGATATTGACGCAATACTCATAAACCTGTCAACAAGCAATTTGCGATCGCATTCTGCCACAACTGTAACTTGACCCTTATTTGCTGAATCCAGAACCGCTAAAAGATTTGATGCTAAAGGCTTGAGCGCAGCTAAGCTATTTGATGGTGCTTGCAAAACCACTACAGCAATATCAAACTGAGGTATATTTTGTTAAAAAGACAAATTGCGATCAACCGTCACAAATACATCAAACTCTTCTACAGCAAGAGCTAAAAGCTTACCATTTTTAACTCCTGCCCATCCCATTTGCGGAACTGTCTTCACCTCATAGCCAATAATCTCTCTAGCGAATCGGCGATCGACACACTCATCCAAAAGAATCCTCATATTACGCCGACACACTAAAAAATGCTCTTCCTAACTCTTCCAAAAAGTAAATAACCTGTTCCCTATTTACAGTTGGAAAACCATCTAAAAAATCATCAATGGATTCCCCTGCTTTAAGATAATCTAAAAGCGTTTGTACAGGAACTCTGGTATTTGTAAATACAGTCGTACCACCCATAACATCGGGAGATCTGCTAATAAACTTTGAGTCTCTAAACATAAATTTGTGATATCTAGATATATCTGATATTTTAGCAATAATTGTTTTTTGCGATCGCAATACTCAGTAATTTGCAAAAATGCGATCGCAGATTTTGTTAGAGATTAAGAGATGTTGCGATCGCTTTTCGGTTGAACCGATAATTTTATTCTTTCCCAATGAGGCGATCGTATTTTGCATGAGTACCAATCCAAAACCAAGAAACACCCTGCTCAATCTCAACACCCACCGCCCGATATTCTTTACTAATTCTCACAGACCAATACTTACCAACCCTCTTAAAATGTAAAGATGGATGAGAAGGATTGACTTTCAGTAACTCATAACTCTCATCGGCAGAGAGTTGCACAGATTTAGGCAATGCTCCGTAATATTCCCAAAAGCGCCTAGTAGTAAAATGCATTAGAGTTGTTTACAGAATCCATTTTCAAAATCATAAATTGCCTCCTGCGCCAAAAGATCTAACTTCCCATCCTCAATATCAGACTCCAACTCCTCATCCCAACGCTGATAATCAAGATCGAGAAGCCATTCAACAACTTGCCTAAATTCATTAGGTTTAAGTTCCAATATTGCAGATTCTATTATCAGTTGTTCAGGAGAAACTGGTTTACACTGCCCTGACTCAAATTCCTGTTGAGCTTCTTTAACATCTTTAATTAATTCGGCTCTACGGCGATCGCGCAAACGATTTTGTAAAATTTCAACTAAACTCTCTTGCTCTTCTAGCAAAAGTCCGTCAGCAGCCTCTAAAACCTTTACAAAAGTAGTTTCTATCATAGTTTTTTCCTTGCCATAGTTAAATTTTAGCTCATATTTCAGAGGTTCAGGCTTACCAATTCCATCAAAAGGACTGCGTAATATATCACTAATCAGATTAACGATTTTGCCATAAATTTTCTTATCCTCTCTAGCCCAATTATTGAAATCTTGAAACGCTTGCGGCTCAAATACAATATTTCTCATGCCATTCCTCAGCCGAAATCGCAACTAAACCTTCACCTTTTTCTAAATTAGAAACCGCATCTAACAACCTTTTACGATTTACCGAATTAGAAAGCAAATACTCCGTTTCATCCTGACTATTAACCAACAGAATTACTTCAACCTCTGTACCTTCAAGCAACTCAGGCGTATAAAGTTCAATTTTTCCATCTTTACCGACAGTCCCCATCTGCTTAATTGCTGTAACCATTGGCTGCACCTATAATTTCTCTAAATCATTCAGTATTCTAGCAATAATTGCTATTGCGATCGCTATGCTCAGTAATTGGTAAAAATACGATCGCAGATTTTGTTAGAGATTAAGAGATGTTGCGATCGCCTTTTTTAAACCTAACTCATTTGAGCAGGGCAATCATATTTGGAAGACAACGCTGATAGAATACCAAGATTAATTGTCCGCTCTTGATAAATTTTTATGGACGCTTTCAATCCAATACCTCCAGAGTGGGTCGAAAAGGCTACACATGCCAATGGGTTTTGTTGTCCTAAATGTGGGCAGCCACCTAGTAAAGCTAAAGATGTGTGGATTAACCGCCGATCGCCTGTTTATACCGAAAATCATCAACGTAAATGGCAAGAATTTTATCACTGTGAATGCCAAGCGATTTGGTGGGCTTGGAGTAATGATCGTCCTCCTTCAGAATTTAGCGATCGCGCAATTCAAAATAATTACGACGATGACTTAATCTGAACACATGAAATCGCAAGTTGTCTTAGTTCTAGCTTTGTCCTTTGTCGCAGGAGCCTATGCCAGTTTTCTGTCAGACTGGACAGGCTTTTATGTGGTGTTGGGGATTGGTTTTGGCTTGTCGTTACTGGTTCCTGCAATTTGGCGCTTAGGACCAAAGCGTTGGGTCTATTTATTGGCAACGGTGCTTGCCGTATTTGCTTGCTTTTATGTCAAAATTCGCACGCCCCAGCCGCAAACTGATGATATTTCTAAATATGCGCCTTCATCAAATGCGATCGTGCGGGGACAGGTAATCGAAGCGCCCAGCTTGACTCGAAGTGAAAGAGCAAAGTTTTTGCTAGAGGTGAAGGAGATTAATCCATCTGGCAAAATAAATATTAAGGATATTAGAGATCAAGCTCAAAATCCTAATCCTGAAACTAATGCTAATACTGCAACGAATACCGATACAGAGAATAAATTTATTGCCGCTTCAGGCAAACTCTATGTAACTGTGCCATTGATCGAGGTGACAGGTTTAAGAGCAGGACAATCGGTCGAGTTGTCGGGTCGGCTATATTTACCAAATCGAGCGGATAACTTTGGTTCTTTTGATTTCAAATCCTACTTAGCGCGTCAGGGTGTATTTGCGGGTATGAGTGGGCGATCGCTAGTTATGCAAGGTGATCCGCCCAGTTTTGGTGAATGGTGGTTTGTCAGTCGGATTGTCCGCGCTCATGTGATGGGGGCTGGTGTACCCGAAGGGGCGTTGCTTAGCTCGTTGGTATTGGGCAGTCGGGCGGTGGATTTACCAAGTGATATTAAAGATGCTTTTATTCAAGCAGGGTTAGCGGCTGTATTAGCGGCTTCGGGCTTTCAGGTGACTTTGGTTTTAGGTGCTGCGATCGCATTAACTCAAAATAAATCGCTGAAGATGCAATTTATGATTGGCAGCCTATGTTTGGGGGGATATTTACTATTGACTGGTGCTAGTCCGTCAATTTTACGGGCGGTGGTGATGGGCTTCGGGAGTTTGATTGGTTTAGTAGTGCAAAGGCGTAGCCGTCCCGTTGTGGGTTTAATTGTTACAGCAGTTTTGTTGTTGCTATATCAACCGCTCTGGATTTGGGATTTAGGTTTTCAGTTTAGTTTTCTGGCGACTTTTGGACTGATCACCACCTCGCGCTCGATCGCAGAGCGTTTGGAATGGCTACCACCTACGATCGCCGAACTGCTATCTGTCCCGATCGCAGCCTATATCTGGACATTGCCATTGCAACTATTGGTATTTGGCAGACTCTCTCCCTATAGTTTGATTGCCAATGTCTTTACGACACCCTTAGTGGCTATATCAACCTATGGCGGCATTATTAGCGGTGGCTTAGGGATTGTTTTTGTGCCAATTGGAGCTGTAATTTCATGGTTACTATATCCCTTGCTGCATTGGACGATTGGCTTTGCTCAATGGCTCAATACTTTGCCGAATGCTAGTACTAGTGTTGGGGCTATTAACATTTGGCAAATGTTGATTGCTTATGTCTTATTTGTCGCGATCTGGCTGGTTCCTTGGTTTGGCAAAATGCAGCGCTGGACGATCGCTTTTATTTTAGCTTGCGTAGTGCTATTTGTTCCCAATGCGATCGCACAATCAAATATCTCTCAGATCACATTGCCAGCATTTAATGATGTACCGATCATGTTGATCCAGAACCAAAATCAAACGGTACTAATTAACAGTGGAGATAAACAATTTGCAAGTTTTACATTGCAGCCTTTTTTGCAAAAGCTGGGCATTAATCGCCTTGATTGGGGTATTTCCACGGATACACAGCCTGATGTTAGTGATGGCTGGAATATATTGACAGCACCCATGGCGATCGCGCAATTTCGTGATATCAGTCTCGGTGTCACTCCAAAAACTTATCAAGATCTCCAACAAGCGCTTACCAAGACCCAAACTCCTTTAGCCTCGCTTAAGGTTGGTGAAACCCTGACAATTAATAATCAGGTGGAAATTCAAATACTCAATCAGTCTCCTGATGTGATCAAAATCAAAACTGGTGAACTATCTTGGTTATTGTTAGACAATGCTGATCCAAAAGCTCAACAAGCAATCGTTGCCAAAAAAGAGCTACTTCCCCAATTGTCAGCAAATATTCTCTGGTGGACAGGTGGTCAAATTGAGCCAGAGATCTTGCAAGCGATCAATCCTAAAATTGCGATCGCCTCAGCCACTAGTATCGTCGAAGCAACGGTTAATCAACTTTATGAAGCTAAGATTAGAGTGTTTTGGACAGGGCGCGATGGTGCGATTCAGTGGAGTTCTGACAAAGATTTTCAGACTCTGCGCGATCAACAAGACACACGCTCGCCAATCTAAATAATTTGTACCTGCTCTATTTAAATTTAAGTAATTTTAAGTCTATGAATATGCGATCGCAGTTTTTCCCAATCATCTTAGCTAGCCTTGCCTTTTCAGGTTTACCTGCTCATGCTCAATATACGGGTTTGGGCAGAGATAGCCTCGATCCTGCGATTCTTAAGCGCTATGCACCCACAGCATTACCAGCGACAGTGACCCGTCCAATTGAGTCAATTTTGGATGTGCGATCGCCAGGGTTGGGAATGGTGACACCCGATGGAAAGCGGATGTTTTTTACATGGGGAATTACAGGCACTATCCAAGTATGGCGACTGGATGGGGCGCAAAAATTTCCTGTCCAAGTAACGGGTGGACAGGATGCTACCACGATCGCAGGTATGACTCCCGATGGAAAATATCTATTGCTATCTCGCGATCGCCAAGGTGAAGAAAATCCAGGATTGTATTTGCAATCGACTAATGGCGGTGAGTTAGAAGTAATTCAGCATTTAGCGGGGGTGCGGACTTCCCTGCAATATATCGATAATGATTCACACACAATTTACTTCAGTGCCAATGATATTAAGCCTGATTCAGTGGTGATCTATCGCTACGATTTGCGAACGAAAAAGAAGACTCAGCTTTCAGGCGGTGATGGAATTTGGTGGATTGCCGACGTGTTTGTAAATCCTAAAACAGGCGATCGCGAAAAATTCCTCTTCGGCAAAGCTACAGGCAGTCTATCCCGCGAATATTACGAATTTGATGTTAAGACGAGAGAGACTACTCCTCTGCTCGGTCAAAATGAGCAGCAAGAATATGCAGTTCAATATGGAGTTAATAAAGATGAATATCTGGTATTAACTCCAAAATTTGGTGAATTCCGTCGCCTTTATCGATACAAAGACAAAAAGTTTACTCCGATTACACCAGAGCTAAAAGCGGATGTGTCTGGCTTTGATATTGACGATCAGCGTCAAAGGATTCTTTATTCAATTAATGATGGTGGTTACACCCGCCTGAATGCGATCGCTGCTGATAATTTTGTAGAAATTCAGTTACCAGAATTTGCTAATGCTGACCATATCTATACAGGTTCCACTACTCGCAACGGTAGATTTACAACGATTGGTGTCGAAACTAGCAAAGCCCCTCGTCTCAGCTATGTCTACGATTGGCAAACCCAAAAACTCACGCAATGGGTATTACCCAGCACGCCCGAAATCGACACTAGTGAGTTTACGGCGGCTAAGCTCGAAAACTACACAACGAGAGATGGGACAAAAATTCCCATGTTTGTCTATCGATCGCCGAGCTGTGAAATTACTGCCCAAGATCCACTCGAAAAGCCTTGTCCAGTCATCGTTCATTTTCATGGTGGTCCCGAAGGACAAAGTATTCCCGGATTCAATCGTTACGCCCAATTATTCGTGAATGCAGGATTTGTATTTGTGGAGCCAAATGTGCGTGGTAGTGATGGCTATGGCAAAACTTGGCTCAATGCTGACAATGGACGCGATCGCCTCAAAGTAATTACCGACATCGAAGACGCTTCCATATATATCCGTAAGAATTGGCAAATCAACAACATCACACCTAAAATCGGCATCGTCGGTGGTAGTTATGGTGGCTATGCGGCGCTGATGGGAATGTCTAAATTTGCTGGTAGTTATGATGCAGGTGTATCCAATGTGGGGATTAGCAATTTAGTCACATTCCTAAATAACACTGCACCCTATCGTCGCATTCTTCGCATTAGTGAGTATGGTGATCCTGTCAAAGATCGGCAAGCCTTAATTGATTTGTCGCCTGTAACTTATAGCGATCGCATTAAAGCTCCGCTACTAATTATCCAAGGCGCAAACGACCCCCGCGTCCCCGTTGGTGAAGCGATCCAAATTCAAAAAATTCTTGAACAGAAAAAAATTCCATCGCAACTCGTAATCTTCCCTGATGAAGGTCACGGCTCCAGCAAACGCAGTAACCAAGTCCTAGAAATTGGTTATACCCTCGACTTCTTCAAAAAGCATTTACGGAACTAGCATCACCTAGAAATCCCCTTTAATAAAGCAATTTAACGGGGATATAAATGATATATTTAGGGTAGAGCGTTAAATCTTCTTCAATCTAAGGATATGTTTGCATGATGCTTACTCTTTTTCCACAATGCCAAGATTTACAAGCGCAGGTTGAATCGATCTTGCAGCTTTTGCAGCAGGAACCAAATTTGCGATCGCAGCAAGATGGCAGCGTTGTCCAGTCTTCTCTAAGAAAAGCGATCTCACCTACCTTTGAGATTGTGTTTGCGGGAGCTTTTAGCGCTGGTAAATCAATGTTGATTAATGCGCTATTAGAACGGGAATTGCTTTATAGCGCTGAGGGACATGCTACAGGGACAGAATGTAAAATTGCCTTTGCCAAAACTGGTGAAGAACGGGTTGTCTTAACCTTTCTCAGCGAGGTAGAAGTCCGCGAACAGGTACAAGCACTGTCTCAGTTAGCGGGATTGACTGCACCTGTAAACATCAATGATACTGTTGCGCTTAAACAACTGCAAACTCAGACACAGGAAGTGATTGAGCGAGAAGGTGGCAAGAGCAAATCCAAGCTTGCTAAAGATGCTGACGCTCTGAATTTGTTGATCGAGGGATTTAATCAAAATCGCGATCGCATTAAGACGATCGCTAATGCCACCTTTCCCATGGAGCAGTTTGGCTTTGAGAATCTCAAAAAAGCGGCTGACTATGCAAGGCGTGGAGCCAATAGCTCCGTTCTAAAGCGCGTGGAATATTATTGCAACCATCCACTGCTAGAAGATGGTAACGTGATCATTGACACCCCCGGAATTGATGCGCCTGTCAAAAAAGATGCCGCCCTCACCTTTGAAAAGATTCAGCATCCTGATACTTCGGCAGTAGTATTTGTGCTGAAAACTGCGTCAACGGGCGAGCTTACGTCTGAAGAGACAGAACTCAGTGAAAAGATGCAAAGCAATACAGGAATTCGCGATCGCGTTTTTTATGTATTCAACCGTATTGATGAGACTTGGAAAAACGATCAATTGCGCGATCGCCTCAATCAAACGATTTATAGCCAGTTTCGCAATAGCTCGAAAATCTATAAAACTAGTGGTTTACTGGGTTTCTATGGCAGCCAGATAAAAAACACGAGTATCAGCGATCGCTTTGGGCTAGATTCTATATTCGCTGAGAGTCTTAAGTCTGTAGGTGACAAAGAAGGCACTCCCCAATTTGTGAATGAATTTATCACCTATTCGCTAGTCAGCAAGCTGGATCTTACCAAATTTACGATTCCTCAGAGCGTTCTCGGAACCAATGTCAATAATGAGAAGTATGTGCGCTTGCTCAGTGGTTTGGGAACGGATGTAATCGATCAATTGATTAAGGATAGCGGTATTGAAGAATTTCGCGCAGGGATTACCCGCTATCTCACCACCGAGAAGCGCCCCTTACTGTTCGCCGATCTTGCTGATGATCTACAACCGATTTGTATTGCTCTGCGTAAGTCTTATCTAGAAGCGTGGCTAAAGCTTGAGAGCCAACCTCGCGACATTGAGGCGATCAAGTCGCAAGAGTTACAGAAACTCAGTCATGACCTTAAACAGATTGGGGATCGCCTGTACGAGCATATTGCCCAAGAAGTGAATGTTGCTGTAGCTAGCGATCGCAATGAGTTTTTAGAAGCAGATTATTTGAAGCTAAAAACGAAGATGGTTAAACGCTTAGACGAGCTAATTGTCGATTTCTCCGTTGCTGTCGTCCATCAACGCGCTCAAGCCAGTCATCGCCGTAATTCTGTTGTGCCTGTGATGGGTATTCTGACTGAGGGCTTTTATTTCTTGGCAAATGAGCTAGAGGATGTTTTGGTGGAATGCTCTAAAGAGATTGTTACCAATTTTTTCCAAAATCTAATTGAGAAGATTAAGAAGTCTGATTATTATCTTGAACTCTATCGCTTGCTGGGTAATGATGGCGAAACAGAGAGCTATCTGCAAAGTTTGAGGGTGAAAGCATCTGATGCTTTAGTAAATGAAGCTAAAATTGAATGCGATCGCTATGTACGCGAACGTCCTACTTTTTATGCCGATGGTACTGTGGGCTTTTGGCAAATGCAACAAGCTTTACACCAAGCCTGTCGTGGTTATGACTATCAGAGCATGATTGAGTCCGAGCCAGCAATTCGTCAGCTTTTAAAATTAGATTTTGAGTACAAAGTCAAGGACACGGCGTTTCGCACTTTTCGCCAGACAATTAATCAAACTCTAAATACACATTTACTTGGCGGTGCTGCCAAGCAAGCAGATAAAATCTTGCAACAGTATGATCGCGCCCGTGACTACCTAGCTCAAACTCTAGAGAAAGAAGCGCAATCTAAGGTTGCCAATAATCGCCGTTTGCAAGGTGAAGTTAAGCAAAATATTGATGCTTATAATGCCGCAGTTTCTAACATCAATATCTGTCTAGAAGCGATGCAATTGACGCGCAAGAAGTTGCCAATCATCAGCGAGTCTGATTTATTGCTTGCACCAGTTGTCTCTGACGTAATTGATACAGAGTTTACTGT
>CASBRC010000317.1 GCA_949128015.1 Synechococcales cyanobacterium PMM_0003 | reverse complement strand
TCTTGAAACTTTGCACCAGTGGCTTGTTTGCCAGCTAGCTCATTTGGCAAGAAAATATTACGGCGTTGATCGCCAGCTTCGATGGTGACTTCTGGACCAAGTTGGATTAGTTTGACTTGTTTTTTATTAAATGTGGGCAAAAATAATTTGACTTGATTCGTTACTGTATTTATTTCAATTGGCTTTGGGGCAAGATTGGCAAGGCGATCAGGAATTGTTAACTCAGTAACTTGATCGGGAATTGGCAATACTGCGAGTGGTTCAAAATCTGAGTCAGTAATCAAATCTCTAGTAAATACACCACCAACTGTTAAACCCACCTGTTGAGCGCTGCCCCATAAATATTTAGCTGTTGCGATCGCATAGGGATCGCCCGTCGTAACTAGATACGCCGCCACTCGACTGGGATCATTAACTGCTTTTTGACCGCGTGTTAATACTGACGACATCTCACCAGCCTGTTGCGAAATATCATTACTACTCGAAACTTGGAGAATACTTCTTAAAATTGGTTCGACAAACGGCGAAATTGCAACGCCGATCGCAGAACCCGTTAATGCTTGTTTAAATCGGCGCAAATACCAGCCTAAAATCTCTGGCATCCCTAGCATTCTTAGCGTTTCCAGATCGCCAACGCCATCATAAATAATTACGTCGTACTTGCTTTCAGCATCACGTTCGCGCAAAAAGCTCAAACCTAGCGCCGAGTCCATACCGGGTAAAATGCCAAGCTCTTGACCATACACTTCTTTAAAAAAAGGAGTACGCAGGTACTGAGTTTCCAGCCCTTTCATCTTGTCCCAATATCTTTCGAGTAAAGCTGTTGACTTTAAATGCACTGCGGCAAAATTTGAGGCAACTAACTGTGGATCACTAGTCAGCTCAGTACCAAGTCTCATGCTCAGGCTATCCCCTGCTTGCTGACCAACAAATAAAACTTGTTTGTTTTGAGTGGCTAAAGCACGGGCAACTGCGATCGCAGTTGTCGTCTTGCCCACACCACCTTTACCGAGAAATGTCAGAATTAGGCTCATTGGACTTCTGTACTAGCTTTTTGAGATGAGAACTGGGTGTGAAATGCGGAATAACAACTTCGGGAATTGTAATCGGTTGATGAGTACGCGGATGAATTCCCGAACGGGCGCGGCGATGGCGTACCCCAAACTTGCCAAAATCACTCAACATAATTGATTGATGGTTAGCTAAAGCTTGGGTGAGACAGGTTAGAACCGCCTCAAGACTTGCTGAAGCCATACTATATGTTAGCCCATCAACTTCTGCCATCATGCCCCTAATGATATCTTGACGGTTAATATCTGCCATAGGGTTCAGTTGTGGTCATGATGTCGCGCAAAGCGCGACATCATGACGGATTTTAGGCTGATTCTAACTCATCGGCAAAAAACCAAGCCTTGGTGCTATCAGGGAATTTGACGACGTAGCCCCATTTGCTACCATCAAGGATTTTCTCTTCTTTGATTACACCAGTTTCGCCAACTTTACTGGCGATCGCCTTACCACTACCATCTTTGAAACCACGAACACGAACTTTTTGACCAACTTGCATAATTTTTGATTCTCGTACCGAACTCAATTAACCTTATTCAATTGCTTTAAAAAGTCTACATTAGATGTTAGCTCTATAAAATAAAGAACCAATTTGTTGTGGTGCGGCGGAGCCGCACCACAACAAATTGGTTCTTTAATACTCATGAGGAATGCCCCGATGTCAGTGACGATCGCCCAATTACAAAAATGGAAACAGCAAAAGAAGCCGATCGCAGCGCTGACAGCAAGTGACTATGCGATCGCAAAACTACTAGATAAAGCGGGTGTAGATGTGATTTTGGTAGGTGATTCTTTAGCGATGGTGGCTCTGGGTTACAAAAATACTCTTCCTGTCACTCTTGAAGACATGATCCGCCATGCTCAAGCTGTTGGACGTGGTGTGGAAAATGCTTTACTTATTGTCGATATGCCATTCCTCAGCTATCAAGTTAGTACTGAAGAAGCCATGCGTTCAGCAGGACGAATTTTTAAAGAAACTGACGCTAAGGGGATCAAACTCGAAGGCGGCTATCCTGATATCGTTGAAACAATTCGTAAATTGGTACAGGCGGGAATGCCCGTCATGGGGCATGTGGGACTAACGCCACAATCAGTACATCGAATCGGTTATCGAGTCCAAGGAGCTAATCTCGATGCTGCTGAAGAAATTTTGGATCAATCAAAGGCATTAGTTGAAGCAGGGATTTTTGCGCTGGTATTAGAAAATATCCCTGCGGAGTTGGCAGCTAAAATTACTGAGCTAATTCCTATTCCCACAATTGGCATTGGTGCGGGTCAAGCATGTGATGGACAAATTCTGGTTACGCACGATGTCTTAGGGCTATCTGATTGGCAACCGCCTTTTGCCCGTAAATATGCTGATTTGCAAGGCTCAATTACGGAAGCCGTCAAGCTGTATTGTCAAGATGTGAGAACTAAATCATGAGGCTAAATAAAATCAATGCTAAGCGCACCTGTTGGCTATAAAACTCAATCTATTGACACGAGTATTGATGCTGAGATGTTTCTGTTTGCTTTGTGGCGGCAAATGGACAC
>CASBRC010000316.1 GCA_949128015.1 Synechococcales cyanobacterium PMM_0003 | reverse complement strand
TCGATACTCAGAGCGGCTAAATCTAATATTTCGCGATCGTTAACATCTGGTACAACTACCACATTTAACTTAAGGGGATCGAAGCCGACTTCATAGGCTGCCAAAATTCCCGCCCATACTTTTTCCCAGAGATTGCGTCCTGTAATCTGACGAAAGACATCGCGATCAAGAGAGTCTAGACTAATATTAATTCGTCGCAAACCAGCATCGTATAAAGGTTGAGCTAATTCATTGAGCAAAAACCCATTAGTAGTCATTGACAAATCTTCGACACCTTGTAAATTTGCGATCGCATCTACCAAACTGACTAGATCGCGCCGCAGCAAAGGCTCGCCACCCGTAAGCCGAAATTTTTTAAAGCCTAGTGGGATAAATACCTCTTTTAATAAAGAAATTAACTCAACATTGGTGAGGCTTTCTTGCGCCTGAATATAGTCGACCTCAGAGCCTTCAGGCATACAGTAAGTGCAACGAAAATTGCAGCGATCGATCAAACTGATGCGAAGGTAGTCAACAGTATTCACGGATTTATGTCCTCATTAATTATATTGGTCATACCCCAAACCCTAAAAGCTATGGCATAGGCTGCGCGTGCGCCGCAGCTTTTAGGGTTTGGTATTTAAGTATGTCCACCTACTTAAGTATTATGATAATAAAACAAATGATCAAGATGTGTTAAACCATGACCTCACAGTACGCCTATATACGCGGAACATTCGTCCCCCTCGAAGATGCCACAATTAGTATTCGCACCCACGCTTTTTTATATGGTACGGCTGTTTTTGAGGGTATCAAGGCGTATTGGCTACCAGAAGAAAACCGTATGGCGGCTTTTCGTCTACAAGAGCATTATCAACGCCTAATTCAAAGCTGTCGGATTATTGGCTTACAACATCTCCTTGATGTTGAGTCGATGGTTCATATTACCACTGAGTTAATCCAGCGCAATCAATGTAACTCAGCTACATATCTCCGCCCAATTATTTACAAATCTGACCTTCGGATTGGACCAATTCTCAAAGTCCCCCATACTCATGATGATTTTTGTTTGTTCAGTGTGCCGATGGATGGTTATCTTGACACTAGTAATGGCATCAAAGTAGGGGTGTCTTCATGGCGACGTTTAGATGATAATGCTATTCCAGCTCGCGCTAAAGTGAATGGTGCTTATGTAAATACTGCGCTTGCGAAAACCGATGGATATGCTTCTGGGTTTGATGATGTTGTTGTCTTAACTAATGAGGGGCATGTTGCTGAAGGTAGTGCGATGAATCTCTTTTTAGTAAGAGATGGAAAGTTAATTACTAGTTCTATAACTGATAATATTCTGGAAGGGATTACCCGTAGCTCGGTAATTGAATTGGCTGCCAAGGAACTAGGATTGGAAACAGTATCACGCACCATCGATCGCACTGAGCTATATATTGCTGATGAAGCTTTCTTTGTTGGTACTGCTACTGAACTCGCGCCAATCACCAGTTTCGATCATCGTCCTGTCGGTGATGGCACAATTGGCGAAATCACCAAGAAACTTCGCGACCTATACAGCAAAGCTGTCCAAGGACTATTACCTGACTATCACCACTGGCTAACTAAGGTTTAATAGCTTCCCACTCAAGAATATTAAAACCAAAACCCAAAAAGCTGTAGCGCACGTACAGCGTGCGCTACAGCTTTTTGGGTTTTAAGGTTTCTTTTGCTGACCAAGAATTAGCGTTGCGGCGTAACGCTAATCCTTGGACGGAAAGGCGTAATTATCGCTCGACAATTTGGAACTGTCGATTTAGAAGGTTCATGCTTCCTGAAATTGTTAAGCTCATCGCCAGATATACTCCCATGATAATCAAAATCACGTTTACAGGTCTTCCTGTCTGATTGATTGTAGTTGAGGCAATGCGATAGACATCGGTATAGCCAATTGCGATCGCAAGACTTGAGTTTTTCGCAATGTTTACATACTGACTTGTCAGCGATGGAATAATTACCCGCAATGCTTGCGGTAATACAATTTTCCGCATCGTTTGAAAATTGCTTAGCCCCAAAGCCTTGGCTGCTTCCGATTGTCCTTTAGGAACCGAGAGAATGCCGCCGCGCACAATTTCGGCAATAAAAGCACTCGAAAACATAGTTAATCCTAGGACAAGAGCGCAAAACTCAGAACTTAAAGTCATCTTGAGCGCAGTGATAGTAATGCCATCTTTAGCAAGGGTGGCAAATCCTAACGAAATGCGATCGCTTGCCGATGGAAGTGTCAAAAAGATCGCTGAGTACCAGAAAAATAGTTGCAATAAGAGCGGTGTATTGCGGAGAATTTCCACATAAACCCGCGCAAGTTGCTTAACTAGCCAATTATCAGACAGCCGCGAAACTCCCACCGTGACCCCGACGACTGTTGCCGAAATAATGCTAACTGCGATCGCTTTCAGAGAATTAAGCAAACCAACTTGTAACGCGACCGTATAACTATCGGAAGCTTGGTAAGGAAAGGGTGAATCAGCGATGTCAAAAGAAGCAGGATCACTGAGAAAGTCAAAACTAATCGCTAGTCCTGAATTTCGCATATTTCGAGCGAGTGTATTCCATGCCAAAATGCTGCAAGTGATGACGATCGCTAAAAAAATTAATTGTGCGATCGTGCGCCAATTCCAAAACTGATTTTTAAAATTGTTGCTTAAATTTGAGGCGAACTTTCCATTACTTACAGACATCGCTCGAAATGCTCCCAAAATTGCTTTGAAATTCCTGTTTAGGATCATACTCCCTTCATGCCACAACGCTAATTCTTGAGCGAGAAGAGAGTATAAGTAAGTGAGCCACATAGTTTAAAATTTGGTGCTTGGAGAAAAAGCCAAGCAGGAAAGCATAGAATTTAGAAGCAAGAAACTGAGAATTAAGCGATGTCTAAGCCAAGTGGAAACCAAAAACGAACAGCAATCATATACTTCGGCGAGACAAGGCAAGATTATCTGAGATTGGTGGAAGAAAAAGGACATAGAGAGTTACTTGCCTACATCCAACCGTTACTGACAGCACAATTGCTAGAAGACCAACATCATGACGGATGCAGTGACCAAAGTCACTACACGGTGCATAGTCAGAGGAATCGCCAACTACAAGGATTATTGGGTAGCAAGGAAACGATCGCCATCTGTCGAGTTCGTTGTCAAACCTGCGGAGCCGTTTTTACGGTGTTGCCTAGCTTTATTCTGCGCTATCGCCGCCAAGATGCAGACTGCGTGGGCAAGATACTGGAGATGAATTTGGGGATGGGTCTGACGCTAAGAGAGACTGCCAGCATTTATAGCTGGATGGGTACAGGACGCTCTTGGCAGCCAAGTTGGGTATGGAGTTTGGTGCAATGGTTAGGAAATCTTCTCCCTGTATATTTACTGTTGATGCGGATGGGACTCAAGCCACCAGAGCATTTACTCAGTGATGAGAAATTTGCGGTTTTAAACGGCAAGAAAGTTTATCTGTTTTTAGCCTCTGAACAAGAACTGATCTGGTACGGAAAATGGATGGGGAGTTCAGATGAAGATTGCTTCACTGAAACGATTGAAGCTTTTTGTGTGGGGATGGATGAGGCTGGTCGTGCATCGGGGCATATTGCTGACGAGGATGAATATGTGCCGATTTCAGTGACAACGGACGGATGGATTGCTTCGCAAAATGCGTGGGAATCGAGAGTTCCTGACATCACGTTAATGGAGTGTAAGTTTCATGGTCATAAGCGAGTCTTTTCGTCTTTGGATGACTATGAAAAGGCGCATCCAGAACTTTCCTATCAGCAATTATCTCAGGTCAAAGCACACCTCAACTCAATCCTTGCTGCACCATCCTTGGCTGCTTTCTCTCAACGAATTCGGCGTAATATTGCGCGTTACCATGATCAGCCCATTTTGCTGAAGCGGTTAAACATCCTTAAAGAAAAGCGGTTTCGGTTTAACAACCACTTGAAATTTGAGGATGCTCCTACTTATTCGGCTCCCCTCGATCGCTCAATACGTTTCTTGGATGAAAAGCTACATTCCTTTGGGCAATTTCGCGCTGAACATGCTATTGACCCCATGCTCAATGCTTGGGCGATTGTCAACAATCTACGCTCGTTCTTACTTGGTGCAAAAAAGGCTGGTCAGTCTCTCGCTCAGTTCTTTGGCGCTATCGTCAATGACATTCCTTGGATGGAGGTGCTCAATCTCTGTACTGTTGGGCTTTTGCACGATCTTCTTCCCTCCTCTTCCTAGCTAGCACCAAATTTTAAACTATGTGGATGGCAAGCCCGACCAGATTACTCGCGAACCCGAACAGGTAAAAGCTTTTCGGGATACTTGGCGCGATGGGATTCATTCTTATTTGACTTATTTGCGCGATCGGTTGACTGTGGCGAGGGATTTGTTAACGGATAGTGGTTCTGTTTTTGTGCAGATTGGAGATGAGAATGTACATCTAGTGAGAGCTTTAATGGACGAGGTTTTTGGTGGAAATAATTTGGTCTCACAAATCATCTTCGCAAAAACAAGCTCTGCAACTGCTGATAATTTGGCAACT